>NZ_JAPDDR010000004.1:300000-503061 GCF_025950095.1 Luteolibacter rhizosphaerae
TTTATGCCCGGATGGGTGATGGTCGCACGCCACTGATGATGGCTGCGGAGAATGGCAATGTGGAGGCGGTGGAACTTCTATTGGAAATCGGGGCCAATCGTTTCTCGATGGATGACCAAGGTAGGATCGCAGCGGATCTGGCGCGCGAGGCCGGCCATGAGGAGCTGGCGCTGCGATTGGCCGAGGCTCCTGCCGAAGAGGAATTCGGCCTGGAAGAGCCAGCAGATCTGGGTACCGAGATGATGGCGCTCTTGGCAGCTGCCGATGAGAAAGCCGGGTTAACCGGGAGTGGGGAGCCAGCCTCCACAGACACCGGTGGCTCGCGCGGAGCCCAGCCTTTGGAGGGCAGTGTGCTGCAACCTGTGAAGCACACTGCGACGCCGGTTTCCGCAGGAGCTGCGACCGTTCCCTTGGTGATGCGTGCCTATCGGCAGAAGGAACTGCCGCTGCGGGTGGAATCCGTCTCCGGCGGCTCGGCCAAGGTCCGTGTTGCGGGCGGAGGTGTGGCGGAACTTGGCGAGGGAGCACGGATTCCGGGATCGAAGCTTTCGGTGGTGCGGGTGCAGCGGCGCATGCAGCAGTTGAAGGATAGCCCGGCCGGTCCGGTGGAGGTGGCGGTGATCGAGGTGGAAGACACGGCATCGGGTCGCCGCCGGGAGCTGGTTTCAGGACTCGCTCCCACCGCGCAGGATCCGGTGGCTTTGGTCGAGGACGGCTCCGGTAATCGCTTTGTGGCGCGGGCAGGCCAGAAGTTCACTTCCGCGGAGGGAGAAGAATTCACCGTCATCGACGTCCGACCCAATCAAATGGTGATTGAGAATCGTAGCAAAGCTGAGGTAATAACGGTCCCGCTCCGCGGTCCGCGGGGCTGAGATCCATCTCCTGACATGCCCGCCAAGACGATCGCACCGGGGAATCCGGTGAAGCAATTCTCCGTGCTGCTTCCGAACCGTGCCGGAGCCCTCGCGTCGCTGGTCAAACTCTTGCGAGCTGCGGCGATCGAGGTGGTGGGAATTAGCGTTCAGGATTCGCGGGATGCGACGATCGCGCGGTTGGTGGTGACGGATCCTGACACCGCAGAGCACATTTTCCTCGAAAAAGGGATTCCGCACACAACTTGCGACCTGGTGGTGATTTCGTTGCGGGAGTCGGGGCCCGAGCTGCTGCCGGTATTGGATACGCTGATGGTGGCGGAGACGAACATCGATTTCGCGTATGCGCTGATGCCGTCGCCGCAGGGGCACACCTTGCTGGCGCTGCATGTGGAGGACTACGATTTCGCGGTCGGCGTGCTGAACAGCGCGGGCTTCAAGCTCCTGTATCAGGAGGAGCTGAGCCGCTAACGCTTGTTGGGCAGGATCTCGTCGGCCGGCGGCTGGTCCTCGGGATTCTCCGGGGGCAGTTCGATCTCGCCTTCGGGCAGGGGTGCGAGGTCGGCGGTCTTCGCCACGGCCAGCTTGAGGTAGCGGGAGAAGGCGGCGGATTTGCTTTCGACGCCTTCCATTGCCTTGGCATGGGCCGCCTTCTGGCGCTCCAACAGACCGTGCCAGACTTGGAAGACGTCGGGGTGTTCGTCGCCACCGAAGCCGAGGGGTTTCAGCCGCTCGGGGAGGGTCTTGATCTCCTCGGTATCACGGCTGGCCGCGAGCAAGATGATGGCCTCGCCCTCGCCGCGCACGGTGATCTCATCGGTGCCGGGAGTGACCTCGGACTCCATCGGGTAGACCCAAGCACGGGCCTCGAAGGGCTTGCCCGCGGACTTGCCGGTCAGGATCAGGATCCGCCGGTCTTCCACGCGGAGCCTGGAGTCGTGCTCGGTGGGAAGCGTGACGCGGAAGCTCAATGCGCCGGGTTTGTCGGTGCGCAGATGGTTCACGATCACCTTGTCCTCACGGGAGGCGAAGGTGGTCCAGGTGAAGCCCGCGCCGCCGCGGTTGAAGGTGGTGACCACGGTGCCGTCGGTGAGATTCAGCACCCGCTTGTAGTTGGTCACCGGCTTGTCCTTGTCGCCGAGCCATTCGAGCGAGAAGTGGAACCAGGCGGGACCGCAGAAGGCATTGCCGGGAACCGCGGTGGTCGCGGGGTGCTTGCCGCCGGGCGGGTAGATCGCCATCGGCTCGATGCCGGTGCGACCCTTGACCTTGGCACGCAACTCGCCATTGCCGATCGGGAAGGCGAGCTCCGCCTTCTTGGCGGGCTGCTCGAAGACGATCTCCTCTCCCCGCGCGAGCGCGAGGGAAAGCAGGAGAAGCGGAAGCCATTTCATGGCCTCCATGAACTCACGAAAGCCGGGAAATTCAAGCGCGGGCTCAGGACAGCGCCGCGATTGCGTATTGGCGGTGGAGCGCGCGGCGGGCCAAGCGGAGGTTGCGAACGGAGAGGGCAATCGAGGCGATCGCGGTCGCAAAGGCCAAGATCACGATCCATGTGATGAGGAAGGCCGGATCGCTTTCCTCCGAAAGCCAGTAGAGGCAGCCGGGGATGGCGGTCACGCCGAAGAGCAAGACCAGCCGCCAGGTCACCAGATGCCAGGACGGGTAGGCGGGACGCATGAGCAAAAGCCCGAGGGCGATCCATGCGGCCACGCCGGTCGCGCTCGGGACACCGGCGGCGATCAGCATGGTGGATTCGAGGAAGGACGCCCTGCCGGCCAACTCGGCCACTACCACGAAAACGAAGCCAGCGGGCAGGGCGAAAAGGGTGGCGATGATGAACATCGTGAAATGACCGATCTTCGTTCTACGGGCCAGATCGGGGTCGGGAACCGGTGAGGTCATGCCGCGGATCAAGCCGCGGCTGTGTGAGACTTTTAGGAACCGGATGTGAAATCCGGCGGGACTTCCGGTGAACGTGCGTGCGGGGGCATGTGCGCTGCGGATAGCTGGAAGTGGAGGGTGCAGTCGCGCCCGGCGCTAGACGCACGCGGCGCGCTTCGTCATAGACTGAGCCATGCCGAACCCTTGGACAGGAAAAGGAAATCCCTACACCCGTACGGAAGTTTTGGAGCGTCTCCACGACACGCTCTCGAAAGGTCAGCCGATCATCGCCGCCGGTGCGGGCACCGGGATCAGCGCGAAGTTCATCGAGAAGGGTGGAGCGGATCTCATCATCATCTACAATTCCGGCCGCTTCCGCATGGCCGGTCACGGCTCGACCGCGGGCCTGATGGCCTACGGCGACGCGAATGCCGTGGCGATGGAGATCGGCGAGTATGAAGTACTCCCGATCGTGGAAGAAACGCCGGTGATCTGCGGCGTGCATGCCACCGACCCGCGCCGCCGCATGTGGCACTGGCTGGGCAAGGTGAAGGACATGGGCTTCAGCGGCGTGAACAATTTCCCGACCCACTGCATCATCGACGGCAAGTTCCGCCACATCCTGGAAGAGACCGGGATGAGCGTGAAGAAGGAGTTCGAGATGGTCGCGCTGGCGCGGAAGATGGACATGTTCAGCATCGTGTATGTGGACGCACCGGAAGAAGCGAAGGCGATGGCCGAAGCGGGTGCCGACGTGATCATCGCGCACGTGGGAACCACCGTGGGTGGCTCCGTGGGCGTGGTGGAAGCGACGATGTCGCTGGAAGAAGCGGCGAAGCGCACCCAGATCATCATCGATGCCGGACGCAGCGTGCGCGACGACGTGCTCTACCTGAGCCACGGCGGCCCGATCAACACGCCGGAAGATGCGGCCTATATCAACGAGCGCACCGATGCGGTGGGCTTCGTGGGTGCATCCTCGCTGGAGCGCATGGCGGTGGAGGTTTCGCTCACCGAACTGACGCGGGAGTTCAAGTCGATCCCGGTGAAGCGGAAGCATTGAGGAGAATGACGAATGAAGAATTCCCGAATGACGAATGAAGTGTGATTCGGGAGGCTTTCTCTTATGGCTACCATCGCGGTTCTCGGCACGCTGGATTCGAAAGGGGAGGAGCATGCTTACGTGGCCCGGATCATCCGGGAGCGCGGGCATGAGCCTCTGCTGATCGATGTGGGTAGCGGCGACGAACCGCTGGTGAAGCCGGACATCACGCGGGAGGAAGTGGCTGCGGCGGCGGGGCTGGACCTCGCGCCGCTGATCGCGAAGCACGACCGCGGCGAGTGCGTGGTGGCGATGTCGCAAGCGGCCCCGGTGATGCTGGCGAAGCTGGCCGCCGAAGGCCGGATCGAGGGTGTGATCTCGCTCGGTGGCGGCGGTGGTACCGCGATCGCCACGGCGGCGATGCGCGCGCTGCCGATCGGCTTCCCGAAGCTGATGGTTTCCACGCTCGCGAGCGGCAACACGGGTCACTACCTCGGCACGAAGGACATCGTCATGATGCCGAGCATCGTCGATGTGGCCGGCTTGAACCGGCTCTCGCGCTTGATCTTCGCGAGAGCGGCGGGAGCGATCTGCGGGATGGTGGAAACCCGTGTCGACGAGAGTTCCGGCAAGCCGCTGGTGGTGGCCAGCATGTTCGGCAACACCACCGCGTGCGTGACGGAAGCGAAACGGATCATCGAGGAGGCGGGCTACGAGGTGCTCGTCTTCGCCGCGACCGGAGCCGGTGGGCGGGCCATGGAGTCACTGATCGAGAGCGGCATGGTCGCGGGTATCCTGGACATCACCACCACGGAATGGGCGGACGAACTGGTGGGCGGATCGCTGACCGCAGGGCCCGAGCGCATGGACGCCGCCGCCAAGGCAAAGGTGCCGGTGGTGGTCGCCCCGGGCTGCCTGGACATGGTGAACTTCGGCGAGCGTGCCGCGGTTCCCGAGAAGTTCGCCGGGAGGACCTTTTACATTCACAATCCGCAGGTGACCCTGATGCGCACAACTCCTGCGGAATGCGCGGAGCTGGGCCGGATCCTAGCGGAGAAGGCCAATGCCTACACGGCTCCGGCGGCGATCCTGATCCCGCGCAAAGCGATCAGCGTGATCAGTGCGGAGGGCCAGCCCTTCCATGATGCCGCCGCCGATGAAGCATTGCGGAATGCGATCGTGGAGAACTCCCGCCAGCCGGTAGAAGAGTTCGAGCTCGAGATCAACGATCCGGCTTTTGCCCGCGCCTGTGCGGAGCGTTTGCTGAGCATGATGGGGCGCTGAGCGCGTTTTCGGCGGGAAGCCGTGATTTGGTGCAAGCGTGCCGCAATTTCGGTGCTGCTTTCCACGTTATCACGTTTCACTGTGATTCCTGCCATGCGCTTCAAAATCCAAGGCATCCTCCTTCTCGCGTTTGCGTGCAGCCCGCTTTCCGCAGCGCCCAAGCGAATCCTCTTCCTGGCCGGGCATGATACCCATGCGTGGGGTCAGCACCGGCATGGCGCGGGCAGCCGCCTGCTCTGCGATTCGCTGAAAGAGGGCGGGGACGTGGAGGCGGAGGTCATCACCGAATGGCCCTCCGCCGAGGCGCTGGCGAAGGCGGATGCGCTGGTGATCTACGCGGATGGATGGGATGCGCATCCCGCCAATGACAAGCTGGCCGAGGTGGAGGCCTTCATGAATGCGGGCAAGGGGCTGGTGGCGCTGCACTGGGCCACGGGCATCCAAGCGGCGGACCCGGCCAGCAAGAACCAGAAGGACGACCCGCGGCGGATCAAGTGGCGGGAGCTGATGGGAGCGGACTTCGAGGCCTACTATTCGATCAGTAATTTCTGGGAAATGAAGTCCAGCGAGCACGCCGATCACCCGGTGATGCGCGGAGTGAAGCCCTTCGCGCTCTACGACGAGTGCTACTTCCTGCTGCGCGAGTGCGATCACGATCATGGCAAGGTGCTGCCGATGTTCCGGGTGCACCCGGCGAAGGATCTGGTGGAGCCGGGCCTGAGCCCCTACCGCGGCAATGATGCGGCACGGGCCGCAATGGAATCGGACACGACGCATTGGGATGCCTGGGCCTTTCCGCGGGCGAAGGGCGGTCGCGCCTTCGGATTCACGGGCGGACATTTCCTCTGGAACTGGGCAAACGACGAGGCACGAAAGATGGTGCTGAACGGCATCCTGTGGAGTGCGGGGGCCGAAGTGCCCGCGGAGGGCAAAGGATCCAAGACACCGGATGCGAAGCGCTTTTTAGCGGGGCAGGAGAAGGAGAATCCCGGGTGGACCGAGGAAGCGCTGCAATACCATCTGGATCGCGCCGCGAAAGGCGAGATCGTGGAGTGGGGGAACTACTCGAACAAGCCGCTGCCCGCGCCGCCGGTCTCGCTCTTCGATGGTAAATCGCTAGAGGGTTGGGAGCTGCGACCCGGCGAGGAAAAGTGGTGGAAGGTCGAGGACGGCATGATCACCGGCGGCTCGCTGGAAGTCGAAGTGCCGCATAACACCTTCCTCGCGAGCAAGAAGCGCTACGCGAACTTCGAGCTGCGGCTGAAGGTGAAGCTGAGCAAGGGCAGCGGCTTCATGAACTCCGGGGTGCAGATCCGCAGCGTGCGGCTGCCGGATAATCCGGAGATGTCCGGCTACCAAGTGGATGCAGGCATCGATTGGTGGGGCAAGATGTACGATGAATCCCGTAGAAACAAGGTCGTCGGCGAACCGTTGGATGCCGCCGCGATCAAGGCGGCGGCGAAGGACTGGGACTGGAACGACTACGTGATCCGCTGCGAGGGCCGCCGGATCCGGAGCTGGATCAACGGCGTGCCGGCACTGGACTACACCGAGCCGGATGCGGCGATTCCGCAGGAAGGCTTGATCGGGCTCCAGACGCATGGCGGGGGGAAGCTGCTGGCGCAGTTCAAGGATATCACCATCGAGGAACTACCCGCCACACCGGGGATGCCGAAGTGGGAGGATGCCTCCAACCGTTCGCCGGAAAGTGAGATGGCTTCGTTCAAGCTGCCGGAAGGCTTCGAGGTCGAACTGGTCGCCTCCGAGAAGGAGGGCGTGGGGAAGCCGATCACGATGGCTTGGGACCATGCGGGGCGGATGTGGACGATGACGGCGCTGGAGTATCCGGTGGATGCGAACGAGAGCCAAGCCGCGGCCGAGGCCCTGTATGAGGAAGGTGGGAAGGACAAGGTGCTGGTCTTCGACGAACCCTGGAAAGCCGGGCCGCAGACGCCGCGGGTATTCGCGGACAAGCTGGCGATCCCGCTGGGGATCCTGCCGTGGAAGGATGGCGTGCTGGTGCAGCACGGCACGGAGATCCGCCGCTATGTCGACGAGGACAAGGACGGCAAGGCGGACAAGCACGAGGTGGTGCTGAAGGGCTTCGGGATCCAGGACTCCCACCTCTTCCCGCATCAATTCGAGCGCAGTCCGGGCGGCTGGTTCTATCTCGCGCAGGGGCTCTTCAATTACTCCAAGGTAGTGCGGCCGGATGGCTCGGCCTTCAGCAGCGGCGAGACCGAGGTGCCGCTGAACCAATGCAAGCTGGCGCGGGCCAAGCTGGATGGCTCGGACTTCGGTCTGCTCACGGCAGGGCCGAACAACATCTGGGGCTTCGCGATCGGGAAGGATGGTCGCGAGTTCCTGCAGGAGGCGAACGACCTCGGGCATCCGGTCTCGGAGTTCATCGATGGCAGCCACTACCCGACCGGATCGCCGGAGAAGCTGAAGCCCTATGCGCCGCAGGTGCCTGCCAGCACGCCGGGGCAACCGATGGGAGGCACGGGCCTAAGCGGCCTGATTCTGGCGGACGATACGGACAGCGCCTTCGCCGCGAAATGGCCGGGGCAGCGGGTCTTCTACATCGCCAACCCGATCACCAACCGGATCCAGATCGTCACGCTGGTAGAGAACGAGAAGGGCGAGCCGGTCTATAAGAAGCAGGAGGACTTCCTAGTTTCCACGGACGATTGGTTCCGGCCGGTATCGATCCAATTCGGACCGGACGGCTGCCTCTACATCGCGGATTGGTACAACAAGATCATCTCACACAACGAGGTGCCGCGGAATCATCCGGAGCGCGACAAGACGCGGGGCCGGATCTGGCGGGTGAAGGCGAAGGGCTTCCAAGCGGAGCCGGCGCCGGACCTGACCAAGCTGCCTTCCGACAAGTTGCTGGGGCTGCTCGGCGCGCCTAACAACCGGATCGGACGGATGGCTTGGGAAGAGATCGGGGATCGTGCGGAAGCGGGCCTGCTGCCGCAACTGAGTGCGATTGCGACGGACGAAGCGCAGCCGCTGCCGCGACGCATGGGTGCGCTGTGGGCGGTGCGGGAGATGCGGGCGCTGAACCGGGACGTGCTGCTGAAGCTGGCCTCCGACAAAAGCCCGGACCTGCGCCGCGAGGTGGTGGAGGCGGCTGCGGATGCGCGCCTCCTAGGTGGGAATCTATTCCTGCGGATGATCCATCACGCGACCGAGGCGGATCGGGACTTCGGTGTCGATTGTGCGCTGGCGAATGCGCTCTACTATCATCAGGAGCCCACCACCGCGATGGTCTCTGCAATCGCAGCGCTGGCGCCTGCTCCCGCCGAGGGAAACGATCGGAGCGCGTATGAGGCGAACTTCCTGCGCTATCTGGTGCGCCGCGCCTTGGAGGCGCATCCCGGGGTGACCTGGACGGCCTTCGGCAATCCAAGCATGGAGTCGGAAGAGGCGAAGCGGATCTGTGTTCTGGCTTCCGCGCCCGATGACGGGGCGCTGGCATTGGTGAAGCTCCTGCCGAAGATCACGCGCCCGCTTGATTCCGATGAGGTGGCCTTGCTCGGTTCGCGTTTGGCGCAGCCCGCGGTGGCAAAAGCCTTCGGCCAGGAGCTTGAGCGGAAGTCGAGCCGGGAGGGATTGTTGCGGGCGTTGCTGAGCTTGGATCCGGTGGCGGCATCGAATGTGGCGCTTCGCCATGCGGTGACGGCGGCAACGGAGCAGATGCTGAAGGAATCGCCAGACAAGCTGAGGCTGGCAATGGATCTGGCGCGGCGCTTCCGGATCAGCACGCTGGCTCCGTCGTTCCAGGCGCTGGCATCGAAGGAGGAACGACCGGCGGAGCTGGCGGGTTTGCTTCGCACCTTGAACGAGATCCAAGCTGCAGATGCGGCGATGTGTAAGCTGCACCTGGATCATGCCGATCCCGCCGTGGCGCGTGAGGCGATGGTGGGATACGCGAGTGCCGGTGGCACTGCGGCGGTGGAGGAGATCGCGAAACGCTGGGCGGATCTCTCCGGTGCGATGCGTCAGTTCGCGGTGAGCGGGATGGTCTCTAACAAGGAGTCGGCACGAGCTTTCGCGAGGGCGGTAGCACAGGGTGGATTCGCGGGCTTCGATCCTTCCGCACTTGAGAAGCTGGCGGCGGTGCTGGGCCGTGGGCATGCGGATTTCGAGAAGCTGCTGACGAGCGTGGAAGGGATCATGCTGCCCGCGCTGAAGTTCCCGGGGCGGCAGGATGCGGTGTTTCAGGGCGGCTTCGATCTGACCGGTCCTTTCACGGTGGAGAGCTGGGTGAACTTGGAGGCGGGGATCGACAATCGCGATGGCCTGCTGGGCACGCGCGGCGGTGGTCCGGATATCAATTTCTACGATGCACGGCTGCGGCTCTACAGCGGGAGCGCGGACATCGTGATCGCGGACCGGCCGATGGAAGCGGGCAAGTGGACCCACTGCGCGGTGACTCGCGATGATGCAGGTAAGGTGGCGCTGTACTTGGATGGCGAAGTCGTGGGGAACTCGGCGGGGAGCTTCACGGCGGCGATTCCGAGGGTGGATATTGGTCGGGCCAATCAGCCCGGCGGGACCTCCGGGAGTTTCCTCGAGTATCGGATTTGGAATGTGGCGAGGACGCCGGCGGAGATCTTGCAGAACTACCGGACGCGACTGCCGCAGGAGGCGAAGCCCGCGGGGCTGGTGATGAAGGTGACCGGCGAGAAGCCGGGGCCGGGACCGGCCGGTGGTGCAGCGATGGAATGGACTGCCGACTTCCCCGAGCTGCTCACTCCGGAGGAAGCGCAGGTGCTGGCCGGGAAGTTCGAGCGGGTGCGGGGGCTGGCGGCGAGTCCGGGCGATGCGGCGGCGGGCAAGCAGCTTTTTCAAGCGACCTGCATGATCTGCCATCAGGTGCAGGGGCAGGGAATTGCGATCGGGCCGGATCTGAGCGGTGCGGGGGCGATGGGGACGGAGAGCCTGCTAAGGAATATCCTGACGCCGAATGCGCAGTTGGAGAGCGGCTACTACCGGCATGATGTGGCGCTGAACGACGGGAGTCTGGTGAGCGGGTTCCTGGCTTCGGAGAATCAGGAGATGCTGGTGCTGCGGCAAATCGGGGCGGATGAGCGGGCGATCCCGAAGGCGCAGGTGAAGGACCATACGGTGTCGAAGCGGTCCTTGATGCCGGTGGGTTTGATCGATGGGTTCACGGACCGGCAGGTGGCAGATTTGTTTTCGTATCTGGCGGGGTTGAGGTGAGGGGGACGATTATCAATCTTCCGATCATCTAGCGGAGTGCGCGTTGGCGCGCGGTGGGTGTGGGAGGAAGTTTGCTAGTTTTCAGTGTTCAGTTGGAAGGAAAGGCAGGTGCCGAGTGATCAGTGGAGAGAGAGGAGATGAGGCCCTTGGGAGGGAAAAGATAAGAGCTTGTGAACGGCATGGTTGCGCGGGAGCTCCTTGTGCCCCTTCAGGGCACCGGTCCTTTGTCGGGTGACACCCAGGGTTGCGTCGCGATGCTCCTTACTCTGGGCTTTCTTCTTGTCGCCCCTTTGGGGCTCTGGAGGGGCCGGGGCTTACCCTTGTTGAAGGGGGCTTCAGGTGAAAGCTCACTTCTTGGCCGGGTCGTAGAAGATCCGGATGTCGGCCTTCTCGCCGCCCATGAGTTGTTGGGCGCGCTTGAGGGCGTCGCGGGTGGAGATGTTCGGGTTGCTGGGGCGATTGAGGAAGATGTTGCTCTCGCCGCCCTTGCGGTTCGCGCCTTCTTGGACGGTGTTGAGCACGCCGGAGTTTTTGAGTACGCGATAGACTTCGCGGGTGGCTCCGGAGATGAGGACGTGGCGGTCGTTCGCGCGCATGAACTTGATGAGGTCCTCCAGCGCGAGCACGGAGGTGGCATCGAGATGGCGGGCGTTCTTGAGGCGCAGGATGAGGATCTTGAGAGAGGGATCCGCGGCGGTGCGCTGGATCTGGGTGCGGAAGAGTTCCGCGGCGCCGAAGAAGAGGTCGCCCTCCACGTGAACGATCGAGATGGCGGGATTCGGGCGCTGGCGTTTCTCGCCCATCTGGCGAAGTTCGCCCGCATCGTTGAACTCGTACTCGACGAGGTGAGGGCGGCTGGCCTTGCGCAGGAAGAGGGTGATGGAGACGGCCACGCCGATGAAGATGGCGACGTGCAGCGGCGCGATGAGCGTGGAGAGGAAGGTGATGACGAGCACCGCGGCATCATCCGGGGTGGAGCGGGCGCAGATGCGGATGTTGTGGCGGTTGATCAGGGCCAGGGCGATGCCGATGACCAAGGCAGCCAGCGCGGCCTTCGGCACGTAATCGATAAGGGAGATGCCGAAGGTGGGCAGCCATGCGATCAAGAGCGCGGCGGAGAGCACGAGGACGCCCGAGTAGACCGATGACATCCGGGTGAGCGCGCCGGAGCTGAAGTTCAGGGTCGAGCGGAGCAGGGAGCCGGAGGCGGGCATGCCACCGGCGATGGCCGAGGCCATGTTTGCCATGCCGACGGCGAACATGTCCTGGTTCACATCCGCGCGGTCGCCGGAGCGGGAGGCGATGGTCTTCGCCATCAAGGTATTCTCCAGACAGGCGAGGAAGGCGATGGCGAGGGCGACGCCGAGTAGGGCGGAGATGTCCTCAAAGATGCCGCTGCGGGTGAGCTGCGGGAAAGCGGGTATGAGGTCCTGCGGGGTGAAGGTCTTGAAGCGGGCGACATTCGCGAAGGGTTCGACGCCCTGCTGGATGAGGGTGCCGAAGACCGCGGAGACGAGGATGAGGATGATCGCGAGATTCGGCCAGCGGGGCTTCCAGCGCTTCATGATCATGAAGGCGGCGAAGGTGACCGCACCGATGATGACGGGCCCCCAATCGGCATGATGCAGCGAGCGGAGCAGGGCCTCGACCAAGCCGACGAAGGTGCGCGGGCGTTGTTCATCCACCTCGTAGGCGATACCTAACAGGTGCTTGAACTGATTGGTCATGATCAGCACCGCGGCACCGGAGACGTAGCCCACCAGCACCGAGCGCGAGATGTATTGGAGCAGGTCCGCCACGCGCAGGATGGCGCCGAGGACGCAGAAGATGCCGACCATCATGACCAGCAGGGAAACGAGCTGGGTCTCGCGGACGGCCAGCATGGGCTCCACGGCGAAGAAGCCGAAGAGCATGAAGGCGGTGGCATTCGTGGGGCCGAGGATCGTGTGGCGTGATCCGGCGAAGAGCGGGGCGATGATGGAGGCGGCGGCCGAGCAGGCGATGCCGAAGACGATGGGCAGCTCGGCGATGGCGGCGTAGGCGATGCCCTGCGGGATATCCAGCAGGGAGACATTCAGGGCGGCCTTGCCGTCGGCGCGGAACTTGTCCTTGGTGTAGTTCCGCAGGGTCTGGCGGATCGGCAGGCCGTCGAGCTTGCCGCCGCGGAAGAATTCCACGAGGCGTCGGAAGATGCGGCGCGGGTGGAAGTGGTGGCTCATGAGTTCGCCCCTCGCTTCAGCGGAACCGGGCGCGCCTCAGCAGATAGAGGCCTAACAAGATACACACGATGTTCGGTCCCCACAAGCCCGCGAGCACCGCTTCTTTCGTGGTGCCGCCGCCCATGCCGCAGATGAAGTAGGCGGCGCCGATCAGGAGGCTGAGGATCAGGCCGGTGGAGGTGTCCTTGCGGCGGGCCTTGATGCCGAGCGGAACCCCGATAAAGGCGAAGGCGAGGCAAGCGAAGGAAGAGGAGTAACGGCGCTGGGCCTCCGCCCAGTAGCGGCCGATGGCGTAGCGGGGAGGGAGGCGGCGATTGTCGAGATAGGTGTAGATCTCGTCGTTGGTCATCGCGGAGGGCTTGTCCTTGCGGGCCCGGAGCTCGAAGGGCACGACGGCGGGAACGGCCTCGCTGGAAACGGCGATCTCCGGCTTGCCGTCATCCTTGGTGGACTCGAAGTAGGCGTCGAAGAGGTGGAAGCGGAACTCCTTCTTCACGTCATCGACCACGGCTTGGGCGCGCATGGCGTGGACGTAGCGGGCGGGGCCGGGTTTCTCGGCGTTGGGGTCCGGGATGACGAAGAGATGTAGTCCCTTGAGGTTGGTGCCATCGGACTCGTCCAGGTAGACGCGTGCGTTCTTCGCGCTCTCCTCGAGGCGGTCGAGACCATCCTCCTCGGCAGCGGCGCGGAGCATGCTGCGGGGGTCCATGAAGAAGGCGCGGATGAGGATGTCATCGGCGAACTTGTTGGACTTGGGGGCGACCTCGACATTCAGCCAGAGGCAGAGGGCGGAGAGGGCCGCGCCGATGACGAAGACCGGGGCGGAGAGGCGGGTGAGGCTGATGCCGGCGACGCGGAAGCCGGTGAGCTCGTGATCCGAGGACATGCGGCCGAAGACCAGCAGGACCGCGGAGAGGAAGGCCCAAGGGATGGTGTAGATCAGCGAGAAGGGGATGACGCTGATGAGGAAGTCCCAGATGATCGAGATGGGTGCGCCGAATTCCACCAGCAGCGGGCGGATCTTTTGGAACACGCTTCCCATGATCAGGATCGTGCTCAGCAAGAGGATGGCGAAGACCGTCCCCATGAGGACCTGACGGCCGATGTAGCGGTCGGAAAGACGCATGCGGTGGCGGGATACTGTCGCCCGCCGGGGGGGCTGTCCAGAGGGGAGTCAGGGGGGGGAGGGCTGCGGGCGATGCCACTAACGGTTAGCGAATGTGGTCAAAAATCCTTGCGGTGGCGGACGAGGCTGCTTTCCTGCCGGTCGAATTTGTCGGGGACGCTGTTTCCGCCGGGTTCGAATACCTCCTCACGGCGGCACGGAGCCTGCTCCTGCCGCTATTCCCAGCCAGCCCGAACTCTCACACATGTCCCTACCGACCGATTCCGGGGATTCCCGGTCACCTCTCAGTCCGTCCCGTCGCGGCGTGCTTGGCACCCTCGGCTTCGGAGCATTCACCTTTCTCGGCTCCAATACGCCGGCTTCCGCGCTTTTCTCTCGGAAAAACGACGCGCCGAAGGTGACGGTGAATTCGTCGTCCACGAACAATCGCGGGACGACCGCTGTCCGCGCCGCCGCGCTGGACCTTTCCGCGCTGCCGCCCGAGTGGGTGGCTCGCCAAGGGGGCGAACTGAAGGTTTACGCCGCCTATTTGACCTCCGTCCGCTTGCAGCGCCTGACGCCGCAGCAGGTGATCGAGGCGCACGCCAAGAAGCACGGTCAAGTCTGGAACAGCCTGCCGCCGCGTAGCCTGTGGCGCCAGATGGTGCCGACGCTGCGGGTGCTCGACCGCGTGGCGATGGAGCTGGGTCAGCCGGTGGATGAGGTGGTTTCCGCCTATCGCTCACCGATTTACAACGCGACCTGCTCGGGAGCCCGCCGCGGTTCCTGGCACCAGGCGAATGTGGCGGTGGATGTGAAGTTCTCGGCCTCTCCGTCCACGGTGGCGGGTGCGGCGCGTTCGCTGCGTTCGCGCGGACTCTTCCGTGGTGGTGTGGGCCGCTACGGCACCTTCACCCACATCGATACCCGCGGGCAGAACGTGGATTGGTGATCCGCGGCGCGGATGCCGGACAGAAAAGCTTTTGAAGGGGCTTGGGGTTTACTTTCCCAAGCCCTTTTTCACGAGGTCTTCCTTCCACGCCAGGTCGCCGTCTTTCTCATCCTGGAGGTAGACTTGATAAGCCTGGCGGAGCTCGGTGATGCGTGACTCGACATTCTCCGGGGTGAGCCGGGTGCCGTATCCGGAGAGCTTCGGGTCCTTGATCTCCCAAGCCATGAGTTGGGAGAGCATGGCTTCGCCGACGTCCTTGGTGAAGTGCTCGAGGTCGCGCCAGTGGACGAGCTCGGAGGGCTGGCCTTCGATGGGGCGGACGCGTTCGCGGTTGTAGGGGTGGTAGGAGTAGAAGTCCCAGAGCTCCACTTCCGGGCCGTTGCCGGTGGAATTGACACGATGCACCATCTCGACGAGGGCACGGCGGTCGGTCTCGAAGGGAACCTCGGCGTTCCCGATATCGGCCGACTTGGCTTGGAGCAGGACGTGATTGGGGTGGAGGAAGAGGATGAGGCGGGCGCCTTTTTCCCGTGCGTGGCGCATCATGGCTTCGAGAGGCTCGGCCTTCTTCGGGAAGACCTTGGTGCCTTCGCCCGGCTTCTTGGGGACACGGGCGTCGTCGACAAAGCGGTTCTTGATAAAGTTCAACTGGCCCTTGCCGGGGCTGGCCGCGCCGCCGCCACCGGTTCCGCCGGGGCGATCGCGGAAGCCGCGGGAGTTGTATTCCGCCGGAGTCTTCTTCCACTGCAGGCCCAGGGTTTCGAGCGAGGTCTCGAGGGTGGACATGCCGAAGATGTAGCGCAACTCGCGGTCCAGCACGCCGTCCGGATTGAGCGGGGAGGAGACGAAGTCGACCATCGGGCGGGTGTCGATCGAGTTCGTCAGGTCGCCCGGGTCGATCCCGAACACGAGGATCTCGGCCGGCTGCTTCGCGAGGAAGTATTCCGCCATCGCGATGTTCTCGTAGAGGAAGGCTCCGGGCATGCCGAGATTCACGGCCTTCTTGCCGGCCCAGCCCGGGGCATCCGGATCGAGCGAACTGATCACGCGGGAGGAGCCGAAGATGCCGACCTGCCAGTCGGCATGCGAGCGGATCAGGCCAGCCTTGCCGGTGCGGGTGCTGGCGGAGATATCGCGGTAGGAATCCGCCCCGGCGCTGGCCCATGGCGCGCCCGTGGTACGGAAGGGATCGACGCGGGTGTTGATCGCGGCTGCGATCAGGCTGGCGGCAACCAGGGTGGCCAGCATCACCATCGCGTAGCGGCGGGTATGACGGGTCGCTCTCATTTCGCCGCTTTCTTGATTCCGAAGAGGTTGCGGAGCCAGCGCTTGAAGGCTTTCTTCCGGTAGCGGCCGACCTCGCCCAGCATGTGATCCGCGTAGAGGCGGTTGATGGCGGGGGACTCTTCCACCTTGGCCGGATAGACGAGCGGGAAGCTCAAGGCCGCGGTCCGGGCCCGGGCCACAAAGCTGGAGGAATCGGTGGTGTGGGTGGCATCATCGCCGAAGCCGAGATTCGAGATCTGGTTCACGGCGGTGGAGATGCAGAGACCGCGCTGCTTCATCACGGCAAACTGCCACTGATAGTCCCACACGTCATGGTGATGATGCTTGATGGTGGAGACCACGCGATCGCGATGGGCTTCATGACGGACCTTCTCCACGCCGGCGGTGGCGAAGGTCGAGGCGGGTTCGTCATGGACGCCCTTCACATCGTAATCGAAGTGCTGCCATGCGCGGGCCCACGAGGCCCAGCCCCATGCCTGGGCATAGCGTCCGAAGCCAAAACTATCTCCGCCGTAGATGGCGCGCGCTCCCGCGGGCGCGAAGTTGTTGCCATTGATGTGCATCACCCGAGCGTCATCCGCGTAGCTGGCGAGCATCTCGGCGCAGAAGGGGAAGAAGCTGGGTTCGGGCAGGCAATCGTCCTCCAGGATGATACCGGCTTCCTCCTGGGAGAAGAACCAAGTGATCGCATTGCTCGGGCCGCGGCCGCAGCCTTGGTTCACTTCCGAGAAGCGCGTCTTGAGTTCGCAGGGCCAATCGACCTTCGTCGCGAGCTCGCGGCAGCGGGCGGTGAGTTCGGCATCCGTGGGGCGGGAATCGCGGGCACCATCCACTGCCAGGTAGAGCCGGGCGGGGCGGGCCTGCCGCACCCGCTCGAAGACCTGCTCCGCGAGATGCGGGCGATTGAAGAGGATCATCAGTACCGGCGGGCACGGCTTTCCCGCATACCCGGAGGGCGTGGCGGGATCGGGATCGTGCTCGGGCATAAAAGGCTGCCCTTTGGAATCGCGCATGCCCCGCGAGTGCAACGAAAATCGCCCGCTGTGGGTGCCGGATGGCGGAGGAATCAGCGCTGGGCTGCCCGGTAGCTGACTTGCTGCCGGGTCTTCTTCACGGCGATCCCGCGGGCCATGGCGGCAGGTGTTTGCAGGCGGCTGACGATGTCCTTCCGCACATTCGGGTCGCAGGACATCAGGGCATGGATCGGGCAAGAGACGGTGATGTTCATGGCACGCTCCCAGTTGCAGCTCTGGGAGGGCACGATCATCATGTCCGCACAGGTGCGATAGGTGACGGCGGGGATGCCATCAAGGCGGTTCTCGGTGGCAGCGAGGCGGGTGAGAAACTCGCTGCCGGGGCGCATCTGGTGGGCACCCTCGCCATACCACATCCAAGCCATCTTGGTGCCGTAGTGCGGGGTGGCCACGGTGAAGATCCCGTCGCAGCGCTCGGCACCGTCAAGCTCCTGAAGATAATGGCGCCCGATCAGGCCGCCCATGCTGAAGCCGACGAGGACGAAGCGCTCGTTGTTCTTCCACTTCGCGTCCACGGCATTCTTGAGCTGTTGCGCGAGCAGGGGCAGGCCATCGCGGGCATCCGCAGGCTTCAGGGAGGGGCAGATGCACTCCACCCCATTGGCTTCCAATTCGCGACGCAGGCGGCCGAAGCAGCGCCACTCATTCTGGAAAATGCCGTGCACCATCACGACCCGGCGGGTCGGGATCGGCTGGGTGTCCGCGGCGAAGGCGGAACTGGCGAAAGAAAGGAGGGCGAAAAGACAGGCCAAGGCTTTCGTCATCGGCCGGATGAAAGCAGAGATCGCACCATGCGCAATCTAACGATCAGCCCGGAGGCCAATCGAGCTCCCGGCCCCCCAAGATATGGATGTGGAGATGGGGCACGGTCTCGCCGCCATCGGAGCCATTGTTGATGACCAAGCGGAAGCCGGTTTCGCCCAAGCCCTGCTCCAAGGCGACCCTGCGGGCGGTGAGAAGCAGGTGTCCGAGCAGTTCCTGATCGCCATCTTGTGCCTCCGCGATGCGCGGGATGAGCCGCTTCGGCACGAGCAGGAGATGCACCGGTGCGCCCGGATTGATATCCCGGAAGCAGGCGCAGAGATCGTCCTCGTAGAGGAAGTCCCCGGGGATCTCGCGGGCGATGATCTTCTCGAAAATGGTCTTGGACATGCGGAAAGCTAGGGTCTTCAGCGCTCGGCATCCAGCCTGAGTCGCATCGGCCTGCGCATGGGATGGCGATCGCGGTCGATCTCATCGAGGAAGCTGCGCAGATCGGCAAGCAGGACATCGCAGCGCTGGTCCCACTTCTCCACCGAGCAGAGGATGAGCGCGGCCTCCTTCAGGCCGGTGAAGCGGATCTCCTCCGCGCCGGCATTCCGCAGTTCGTTGAGCTCGTCCCGCAGCAGGCCGTAGAAGGCCAGCTCGAAGCCATTACCCGCATCCTTCGCCAGCTTCACCAGCGAGAGCGGCACGGGTGGTGCCAGCGGTTCGAGCTTCTCCGCGATGCTCTCGCAGCCGATCCGCACCAGCATGTGGCGCATCCGGTCGAACAGGTCCGGGAGCGGCAGGAGATTCAGCGGGCATTTCGTCTCCAAGTACTTCTCGATGCCCATCCGGATTTCATCGACGAATGGGAAGTCGTGGCGTTCGGCCGCGAGGGCGGCACGACGCAGGGCCACCGCCAGCCAGGCGGTGTCGTAGTTCATCACTTGATGGCGCCCCACCTGGATGGCGGGGCGGGAGCCGATAAGGGAGATCACGTCAGGGTGGTTCGGATCAAGGTGGGGCGGGTGTGGGCGGGGTTCGGGGTTGCAACAGCAGGGCGATAAGGGAAAGGGGTCAGTCCTTGAACAGGCGGCGCTGCATCGGATCGCGCGATGGTCGGCGCTCCAGTGCCTGGATCTCGCGGATGAATTCGCCAACATCCTCGAACTGCCGGTAAACGGAGACGTAGCGGACGTAGGCCACCGGATCGATCTGATGGAGCTTCTCCATCACCTTCGCTCCGATGTTCGAGGAGGGGACTTCGGACAGGTGGTCCTGATGGAGTTCCGTGAGGATCTCTTCCACGGCGCGATCGAGGCGATCCATGGAGACCGGGCGCTTCTCGCAGGCCTTGATCATGCCGCCGATGATCTTCTCGCGATGAATGGCTTCGCGGGTTCCATCCCGCTTCACCACGCGCAGTTCGGTGCGTTCGATCTGCTCGTAAGTGGTGTAGCGGTAGGTGCAGCCCAGGCATTCGCGGCGTCGGCGGATCGTGGTGCCGTCCTTCGACATCCGCGAGTCGAGCACCTTGTCCTTGAATGAACCGCATTGAACGCACCGCATGAATCCCCGAAAAAGCTGACGCGCAGACTAAATACCACCCATGGCATGGTCAACGTGAAAACTACGCAATATTTAGTAGATGGCCGCCGATGTTCGGGGAAGCTTTAACGATATTTCAAGAATCTTCCGGCATCGGTAAGCAAGCATGTGCCGAATTGCAAAAATGCCCGCTACCATGGGTAGCGGGCATTTTCGTAAAGAGAATGATGGCGTCGGATCTTACTTCAGATCGGCAGGCTTCACGCCCTTCTTGAAGCCATCGAAGCCGAAATTGGTCGGCTCGTACTTGCCGACCGGCGCGGTATCGAGCTTGGCCGGAACCTTCAGGCCGGTGCCCCAGTAGACCGAGTTCGTGACGAAGCGGGCGAGACCGGGCGAAATGAAGTCGGTGGCGGCACCCATGGTGGTGCAGATGACCTTCTGGGTCTTGCCGCCGTCGAGCTTGCGCTCACGTACCCAAGCGACGGGCATCATCGGTTCGTTCTTCTTGCCCTCCACCGCCTTATCCTCCGGCTTCATGCCGGCGATGACCTGACCGCGCAGGAGCACGGTGGCGTCATCGGGCAGCTTGGTCACGCCGTAGACATCGGTGGGGCCCCAGACATCTTCCACGCAGGTGAGCAGGGGATGGCTCTTGTTAGACTCCTCGATCACGCCGCGGGTGCTCTGGGAACCGTGGTCGCCGTGGTGATTGATCCATGTCTCGCCGAGCACCTTCTTACCGAAGCCGCCATCGGAATTGAAGGACCAGGAGGCGTAGGGGCTGTCCTTCTTGCGGGTGTAGTTGAAGGCATGGGTGGAGGTGCGCATGCCGAGCAGCGGCTTGCCCGCTTCCACGTAGTCCACGATGTGCTTCATGTCCGCATCCGGGAGCTCGCGGAAGCGCAGGCCGAAGACGAGGAAGTCCGCGGAATCGATCGCGGCGAGGCCGGGGATATTCGTCTGCTCCTTCGGATTGATCTCACCGGAAGCCGGATCGATCGGGAAGAGCACGGTGCATTTGAAGCCGTGCTTTTCTGCCAGCATCTTGCCGAGCATCGGCAGTGCTTCCTCGGAGCGGTATTCTTCATCGCCGCTTACCAGTACCACGTGCTTGCCCTTGCCGGGGCCCTTGGAGCCCTCGAAGACCAGCCATGGATCATCGGCGAGAGCGGTGAGCGTGAGGGCAAGCGGAAGGAGTGTGCGGAACGCGGTCTTCATCGGTTTTCGGAATACCGCGCAGCCAAGCGCCTTCTTGCCACGGACGCAAGGTCTCCGCAGGAAAACGCAGAAAAGACCGAAAAACCAAACAGGTTCTCAAGGCCAACTGACCGTCGCCCACACCGGGAAATGATCGGAGGGACGCTCCTCGATCCGGGGGGCGCGCTGGATGCCGGTGGCCTCCACCTTGGCACCATGCGAGACCAGGATGTGATCGATGCGCGGCCACGCCTCCTGTAGCTCCCGCCAGAGATGCAGGGTCTGCTGGCTGCGGCCGCCGGGCGGCACCTTCACGCGGAAGACATCGGTGAGCGGGCTCTGCAGCGGCTGCACCGCGGCACCGGAGAGACTCACCTTCCTGCCGGTGAAATAGCCGAAGGCCGGGTTCGCATCGGCGGCATTGAAGTCACCCAAAAGGACGACAGGGTCATCCGTGAACTGGCGCGCATTGATGCGCTGCGAGATCAGCACCGCGGCGCGCTCGCGGGAGGGTTGGTTGCGGTGGTCCCAGTGCGTGTTGAAGACGTAGAAGGCCTTCGAGCTGGCGCGATCGATCAAGCGCATCCAGGTGACCACGCGCGGGTAGCTATTCCCCCAGTTCATGGAGCCCGGCTTGTCCGGAGTATCGGAGAGCCAGAAGGTGCCTTGTTCGGTGATGTCCGGCTCGAAGCGATCGCGGCGGTAGAAGATGGCGGCATACTCGCCCTTGCGATCGCCATCATCCCGACCCACGCCGTAGAAGCCGTAATCGGTGAGCGAGGCCTGGAGATCGGCGCACTGGCCATGCAGGGCCTCCTGCACGCCCATCACATCCGCATTCATGCCGCGGATGGTCTTCGTGACGCGGCCGATGCGATTCGGCCAGGCACGCCAGCCGATGTCGCTATCGCCCTCGTAGCGGATGTTGAAGGTGGCGAGGGTGAGGCGGAGTTGGCCGCTTTCTTCCACACTCACGGCCCTGCGCGGTGCTTCTCTCCGGCAGCCGGGAAGGAGCAGGAGGCAGAGGCCTCCGAGCAGTGTGGCAATGGCTTTGGTGGTCCCCCTCATGTGGCGTCGTCTCGATCCCGCTACAGCATTGCGGCGCTTCGTGTGAGAAGCGCCGCAGCGAAGTCTGCTTGTGTGTCCTTGTCGCGGCTCTCGCTTAGCGCACCTCGACTGTGGCACCCGGACGGATCAGGGTGGGGATACGGATGGCATCCCAATTCGCGAGGCGGATGCAACCGGCGCTGCGGGCGCGGCCGATCGTCTCCGGATCCGAGGTGCCGTGGAGGCCGATGCCGGGGCGGCTGAGACCATTCCAGATGATACCCACCGGGCTATTCGGGCCGGGCGGGATGTTGAGCGCGTTGTTGCTGCGCTTGCCGGTTTCGAGCAGGGACTTGTCGAAGCGCCAGACCGGGAGCTCCACGCTGTTGTTGAGCTTCCAAGTGCCGTAGTGGATGAACTGCGGCTTGCCCGGGGTGATGGGGAAAGAGGCGACCAAGGCGCGGTTCGCGATCGGCTTGGGCTTCACCAGCACGGGCTTGTCGGAGACGACTTCCTCCTCCTCGACGAGCAGGGCCGGCGGTGCGCCTTCGAAGATTCGGACTTGGTTCTTCTTGGTATCCACCACGGCGTGGCGCTCGGACATGACCGGATCCGCCTCGTAGCGCTTGCCGGTGATCTCCTCGATGCGGAAGGGCTTCACGTTCGGCACGATGAGGGTCTGGCCGGGCTTCACGCCCCAGGTGTTCTTGCTGCCATTGATCTCCAGCACGAACTCGACATCCGTGTGGAAGCGCTCGGACATGAACTCGGCGATGCTGCGGTAGCTCATGCGCTTCGCCTGCGCCTGCGCGGCGCGGTTGTGGGAGAGGCCGGTATTGACCCACTTCGGCGCGACTTCCGGCACGATGGCGGTGGCGAAGGGGTGCGGCACGGCCTTGCGCGCGGCTTCCATGATCGGGCCGAGATCGCCGGTGGAGTGACCGTGCACTTCGTTCCAAGAATCCACCGCCTGAACGGTGAAGCGGCCGGGCTTCCCGTCGATCACGCCGGGGCCGAAATTCGATTGATCGAGGAAGATCTGGAGGCGGACGGCGTCCTCGCCGGTGGGCAGGTTCGCGATGTCCGCCGGGGCGTCGGTCTTCACGTTCGTCTTCGGCAGCGGGACCTTCACCGAGCCGAGGGGCAGGGGAGTGATCTCCGCGGCAGGAGCGGGGGGCGTGACCGGGGCGGTAGGCAGGGCCTCCGTCTTTTCCGGGGTGATCTCAGAGGGATCCACGGGCAATGCGCGAAGAGCCTGCTCTTCGGCAAGGACGGGGCATGCGGCGGCAATGAAAGCGAGGGCGAGCGATTTCCGGAACATCTTCGGTATTTCTGAAGGTCGGGACGCGGGGACTATTCCAGAAACCCCCGAATTGTCACGCCGGGAAGCCTAACGGTTTTCAACGGCTTGCAGCCGCCCGGGGGGTGATGCGGGGCCCGGATGAAAAAGCTCTCAAATTCCGCATTGCCAAACCAAAATCCGGACCCTAGCGTCCGCGCTCCGACGCCGAAGAGCCCCTTGGTGTAATGGTAACACTACGGATTTTGATTCCGTCTTTCCAGGTTCGAGTCCTGGGGGGGCTGCTCTTCTGAAGAGAGCATGGCTGGCCAACAGTCCTGTAGTGTAACGGTAGCACAACAGATTCTGACTCTGTTCGTCTTGGTTCGAATCCAGGCAGGACTGCCACTCGCTTCATTCACTTAGATGAATTGCGGCCGCACGAGAGGAAGGGCATTGGGTCCCTCAGCTTTATTTTGGGAGCGGCTTCCTTGTTTGCTGGGATACTGATTGGCTTAAACGCGTTTCTAGGCGAGGGCCCCAAGTTCTCTACCCTAGGCGCGGACCCGAAATTCTTGATGAAGGTCAGCTATTCACCGGGTCACGAGGATTCCTCCAACATCCATTCGATCGAGATTCTTCGCAATGGAGATGCCAGGCTGCAGCGCTACGACAAACAGACCCGCCAGGTGGAAGTGGTGTTGCTCAAGCCAAAGAATGCAGAGGCAATTCGCCGCTACTGTGAGTTGATGAGCCACGGGGATTCGGAGGTGGTTGGTGTAGCCATCGGCTTCCCCCACATCTCCGTTTGGATATCTTCTCATGGAGTACATCCTACGAGAACCCTTCAATTTTCGACCGCCGTCAGCGAGGCACCTTTCCTATGGGTGGATCGGCATGCGCGACGTCAGGTAGGGGATGACTTTTTCAAGACTCAGGCCTTTGAAGTCGAATTCGCGAAGCAACTCGGGGCGCTCTTGAAGGAGTATGAGTAGGAGGCGAGCTTGCTTGGCGATTGCTGCGGTCCGGGGCCGTTATCAGGTCTGAGTGCTGCCACGAAGGAGAGGTGTTGTCTCCGCGGCCTTGTTTCTTCGTTTCGCTCGCCAGAGCAGCAGGATGGACCATAACAGAGCGAAGGCAAGAAGGTGGAGCCAGAAAGGAATGCTGAGCAGCCAGTCACGGTCCGTCCGGTACATCATGTTCATCGCATCTGATTCCCGCGGCGTCATGGGGGCTCCGTCGGATTTGGTTGCGTAGGATTGCCGCGTTTTGGGATCGGCGTGCTCGATGCCGCCCCGGATGAAATGGGGAGCCGGGAACAGTCGAGAGATCGGTCTGCTGTAATCGTTCCGGAAGAACTCCCAGCCAGGACGGCGCCCTGAAGGACGATAGGTAAAGCTCAGCGCACCGCCTTGGCTCTCCATCATGCAGGACCCCCACATCGGTTGGGTCGTAGACTTCAACGAGTCCCACCATGCCCAGCAGATGAATACCATCATGAGGATGCCGGACCAGAAGGTGATGGAGCGGTGCAGGGCGAGCTTCACGAGACGAGATTCGGGGGTCTGCAAGAGATCGCGGCAAGGATCATCCTCCGAGGATGTGCCAACAAGAGTATCGAGATCGGGTTGCTCAGAACGCTGGGGCCCTTGCGGACGCCGCTGGACAGCACACCCCGATCCCGATGGCAAAAGAGTAACTACGCGAGAGAATGGCGGGCAACAAAAGACCCGCTGCTTCCCGTCGGAGCGGGTTCACTTTGCGATACTTGTCGCCCTTTTCCTCCGTTTCGCCCGCCAGAGCAGGAGGGCGGACCATGGGAGGGCTACGGATAGAAGGACGAGCCAATGGGGAATAAAAACAGCGCAATCAAAGCCTGTCCTCGTTCCGGTGGAGAAGTTCGTCGTGCCAGTTGGCCACTGCCATGGGGAAGGAATGCGGGGAAGATGTAGTTCCTTTGGAGTAGCAAAATAGATATCCCATCTTACCGGGCGCATCTCAACCAACTGCCACTCTTTCTGGACTAGGGTGAACCCTTTTCGACTCCTCGCGCTCCAGTCCTTCTCCGCCGCATTGTATCTTAAGATGACTCCGGTCCCGCCATGCTCTCCGCGAATACGCCCAAGGCATAAGGTGCCGTTGTTCGTCATCGAATGCCACCAACCCCAAGCGATAAACCCCATGAGGAGTACGCCGGACCAGAAGGTGATGGAACGGTGTAGGGCGAGCTTCACGGCGAAGTTATGGCAGCGCTCGAAGGAAAGAGAAGCTCCGCCTCACTACGGGGATGGATGGCACAAGTGCGCGAGTTGAGGAGTTGATGTCGGCGGCTATTCATGATCGGATGAGGGATGAAGCGTTTCCTCCCCTTGTTCCTGATCCTGCTGGCGAGTGCCTTCTCGGCCGAGATCTTCACCGCGACGCCGGCGAAGGCTTCCGACAAGGAGAACACCACGCTGCGCGGGGTGATCAACGAGTTCTCCTTTCCGGTGCCCGACGAGGTCGAACTGGGCACGACCCAGAGTGCCTGGGTGCTGGCAACACCCAATGAGGTGGAGTGCGAAGGAAAGATCGCGGATGAAGATGAAGCGGTGAAAGCAAAGCTCGATCTGTTCCATCTCGTGGTGTCCGAGGAGTTGCAGGGGAAGATCGCCAAGTTCCGCGGGAAGCCGGTGGAGATCACGGGCCGGATCATCCCGGCGCACACGCGGCATCACCGCACGGCCTTTCTCTTCCATGTCGAGGGCGTTAAGGAGCTGGGCAAGTGAGGGGTAGCTGCGTGTGGTTCGTGCAGAGTCACTTCTAACACGGGATCACGTAGCTGTCGTAAATCTACGAAGTGTTAGGGTGTGGTCCTCATGACTCGCGATCTCCCTCCAGTAACCCGCGTCGAGAAGGTCTGTGTGGCCTTGCTCGCGCTCGTCTCCGTCTCCGCGCTCATCGCCTCCGGCTGGCACATGATGGTCCATTGATTGGCTGGTAATGGATCTCACTCCAAAAGGTGCGCGAGCGCCTGGGGATCCATCGCATGCCGGGTGGCGGTATCCAGATCGATGGTGCCTTTCTTCACCAAAGCGGCGAGGGATCGTTCTAGGGTGATCATGCCTTCCTCGGTGCCGGTCAGCATGGCATTGCGCAGGTAGTGGTCCTGGCCCTCGCGGATGCCGGTGGCGACGGCGGGGGTGACGATGAGTTTCTCGATGGCGGGGATCATGCCCTTGCTGCGGGTGGGCACGAGGCGCTGCGAGACGGCGGCGCGGAGCGAGGAGGCGAGCTGGATGCGGACGAGGCGCTGTTGGTGGCCGGGAAAGACGTCGACGATGCGATTCACCGCGGAGCTGGCGCTGCCGGAGTGAAGGGTGGCGAGGACGAGATGGCCGGTCTCCGCCGCGGTGAGAGCGGCGGTGATGGTGGGCAGGTCGCGGAGTTCACCTAACAGGATGACATCCGGATTCTCGCGGAGGGAGGCGCGGAGACCTTCGCTGAAGCTCTCCACATCCGATCCCACTTCGCGCTGGTGGATCAGGCACTGGGCCTCGCGATGCTCGAATTCGATCGGGTCCTCGATGGTGATGACGTGGCGCGGGCGGCTGCGGTTCAGGTGATCGACGAGGGCGGCGAGGGTGGTCGATTTCCCCGAGCCCGAGGTGCCCGTGACCAGGACGAGGCCGCTGGGGTAGGCGACGAGATCGAGCAGGGAGTCCGGGAGATTGAGCTCCGCCAAGGAGGGGATCCGTTGTCGGATGGGGCGGAGCGCGGCGGCCACACCATCGATGTGGCGGAAAACATTCACGCGGAAGCGCCGGACGCCGTCCGAGAGATTGTAGCGGAGGGCGAAATCCACATGGCCGAGGCGTTCGAACTCCTGACGAGCGGAATCGTCCGGGATCAGCTGGAGGATCTGGGCGGCTTCCGGAACGGGGGCGTCGATACGGGCGATCAGGCCGCGGCGGCGGACGCGTGGCGGCTTGCCGGAGGAGAGGAAGATATCGGAGGTCTCCGCGGTGGTGGCCTGGTCGATCAGGGAGAGCAGATCCGGGGCGCTGGCGAGGACCGGGGAAGGGGAGGACGGCGGATTGATCAGGCCTTCTAACAGCTCGTCCGCCTTGCTGGGCTCGGGCGGCGGCGGTGCTCCTAGGGCGTGGATCTCGATGCGGAACTCCGCGCCGGAGGAATGGATGTGGTAGCCGAACTCGGTCTCGTCCGCGGAGGTGAAGCGGCCTTCCTGCCGGGCGGCCCCGGGTTCTGTCCCCGTGATCTCGCCGGCCATGCGCTGGAGGATCTCCGTGCGCAGGGAGGGCATTGAGAGCTCGATGGTCTCGCCTTGCTTCAGAAGATAGGGGACGGCATCCGAGACGAGGATCAAGCGCTCGGCGCGCTTCTCCAGCATCAGCTTCAGGAAGGTATCGATGAGCGCCATGGCGGAGGAAAGGAATCGCTCCCTTCCAATGCCGCAAGTGCCGGGATTTGTCGGGAGCGCTTCAGCGCAGGGACAGGCCGAGCGGGAAGCTGACCTTGAAGCGGGCTCCTTCGCCCGGCTTGCTGAGGAGCGTGACGCTGCCGCCCGCGCGATCGGCGAGGCGCTTCACGATCGACAGGCCGAGGCCGGTGGAAATCTCGTTGCCGGTGGGCAGGGCGCTGAGGCGGGCGTAGCGCTTGAAGAGCCGGGGGTAGTCGTCGGCTTGGAAGCCGGGGCCGTTGTCCTCGATGGTGAAGAAGCCGGAGGGGCCTTCGCTACCGATGGTCACGCGGATCTCGCCGCCGCGGGGGGTGAACTTCACGGCGTTGCCCAGCAGGTTCTCCGCGATCTGCCCGATCACCCATTCGGCCGTGGCGATGGGCAGGGGGTAGGCGGTGTATTCGCGGCGCAGCGAGAGGCCTTTCTCCAAGGCGGTGTCGCCGATCTCGTTCATGTGAGAGTCGAGCAGGCGTCCGAGATCGCGGCAGCCGCCGGCCTCATCGCGGTGCAGGTCTTCCACGGCGCGGAGAAGGTGAGCGATGCGCTCTGCGGAATCCGTGAGCGTGCCGCCGAGTGCCTGCAGGCGATCGGCGGGGATCTTCTGCTCGGTGAGCAGTCCGGAGATCAGCCGGATGCTGGACAGCGGTGAGCGGAGATCGTGGATGAGCACGTCGGTAATGGTCCGCTCGCGGCGTTTCGCCACGTGGAGCTCGATCTGCTCGGCCACGATGGCGGTAAAGTCACGGATCAGGGCGATCTCTTCCTCGGTCCACTCGCGGGGCTTCACATCGATCACGCAGAAGGCACCGTAGATATGGTGATCCGGTGCGACGAGGGGGAAACCGAGATACGCATTTACCCCCAGTTCCGTCACCGCCGGGTTCGACATGACGAAGGGGTCGGTGCGCGCATCGGTGATCACCAAGGGACGGCGCAGGGTCACCACGTGCTTGCAGAAGGAGTGGCTGAGAGGGGTCTCGCGCTTCTCGGCGTAAGCCTCTGGTATTCCGCAGGCTCCAGCGAACACCTGTCGATCATGGTCTACCAGTGTGACAAGGCATGCCGGGACTTTGAGCATGCGCGCGGCGAGCGCGGTGACGCGATCGAAGTCCATGTCCGTCTTGCCGCTCAGCAGTCCCGAGCTGGTCAAGGAATCAAGGCGGGCTTGGTCGGACGAGGAATGATTGAACATGCGGCAACGCGGTGCACTTATCTTTTTATTAGCGATGCTGCAAGTTCCGCTTTCAGGCTCTTTTGCAGGTTAGGCCGGAAAGGAAAAGGCGAAGGATGGCTCCTTCGCCTTTCATGATCTGTTTGTAACGGGAAAGGGCTCAGCCTTCCTTGCCGCAGCACTGCTTGTACTTCTTGCCGGAGCCGCACGGGCAGGGGGCATTGCGGCCCATCTGGTCGATGTCGAAGCTCGGCGGGCGGCGCTTGGGCAGGTTCAGCTTCACCTCGCCGCTGCTGTCATCCACGAGGGCATTGCCGGAGTTCGAGGTGGAGGCGACATTGGCGCGACCGATCGGCTGGGAAACCTCCGCGCTCTGGAGCTGCTGCGGCATGCCGTGGAGCTGGCGCAGGATGGCTTCCAGATTGCCGGCGGAGCGGAAGAGGTTCTGGAGTGCTTCCCCTTCGATGCTGGCCATCAGTTGGGAGAAGAGCTCGTAGGCCTCGTTCTTGTATTCCACCAGCGGATCCTTCTGGCCTTGGGCACGCAGGTGCACGCCCTCGCGCAGGGCATCCATGTTGTAGAGGTGCGCTTGCCACTGGCGGTCAATCGCGGCGAGCATCATGCGGCGCTCTTCCGCATCGAGGATCTCGGGCGGCAAGCCGTCCACGCGGAGTTGATAGGTCTCCTTGACGCGCTGGATGAGGAACTCGGCGATCTCCTCGGCGGACTTGGATTCCACGCTCAGGTCTTCCGGGGTCACGCGGATCGGCAGGGTGGTGTTCACCCAGTGCATCAGCTCGTTGTAGTCCGGATTGGCCTCGTCGCGGTCGGCCAAGAACTCCTGAACCTTGCCCGGGATGACCTTCTCGATGATCTCGTTGACCAAGTCGCGCGGCTCCTCGGTGGTGAGCACCTCGTTGCGGTAGCCGTAGACGACCTCGCGCTGCTTGTTCATCACGTCGTCGAACTCGAGCACCCGCTTGCGCCAGGTGTAGTTGCGCTGTTCGACGCGCTTCTGGGCGGTTTCGACCGATTTGTTCAGCCAAGCGTGCTCGAGGGCTTCGCCCTCCTGCATGCCGAAGCGCTCCATCATCGCCGTCATGCGGTCGGCGGCGGCGAAGTTACGCATCAGGTCGTCTTCGAAGGAGATGAAGAACTGGCTCAGGCCCGGATCGCCCTGGCGGGCGCAACGGCCGCGGAGCTGGCGGTCGACACGGCGGGACTCGTAGCGCTCCGTGCCGATGACGAAAAGGCCGCCGAGTTCGGAGACGCCGGCGCCGAGTTTGATGTCGGTGCCGCGGCCGGCCATGTTGGTGGAGACGGTCACCGCGCCCTTCTGGCCGGCATTCGACACGATCTCGGCCTCCTGCATGTGGTACTTCGCGTTCAGCACCGTGTGCGGGATCTTGCTGCGCTTGAGCATGCGCGAGACCGTCTCGGAAGCTTCCACGGAGGCCGTTCCGACGAGGATCGGCTGGCCCTTTCCGTGGGCTTCCTCGATCGTTTTGATCACCGCGTTGTACTTCTCGCGGCGGGTCTTGAAGACTTGGTCGTTGCGGTCCTTGCGCTGGTTCGGCCGGTTGGTCGGGATCGGCAGCACGTCCAGCTTGTAGATATCGGAGAACTCCGCGGCTTCCGTTTCGGCGGTGCCGGTCATGCCGCCCAGCTTTTCGTAAAGGCGGAAGTAGTTCTGGATGGTGATGGTGGCGAAAGTCTGGGTCTCCTTCTCGATCGCCACGTTTTCCTTCGCTTCCACGGCTTGGTGGAGGCCGTCGGACCAGCGGCGGCCGGGCATTTCGCGGCCGGTGTTTTCGTCGACGATGATCACCTTGCCTTCCTTCACCACGTACTGCACGTCCTTCTCGTAGACGCAGTAGGCCTTCAGGAGCTGGGAGATGTTATGCATCTTCTCCGCCTGCGAATCGAGCTTCTGCTGGAGTTGCTCCTTGGCTTCGGCGCGCTGCTCGTCGTTGAGCTTCACATTCGAGTCGATATCCGCGTAGAGCGTGCCGATATCGGGCAGGGTGAAGGAATCCGGATCATCCGGGGAGAGGAAGCTGCGGCCCTTCTCCATGAGGTCGGAGTCGTGGCTCTTCTCGTCGATGGTGAAGAAGAGTTCTTCCTTCAGGTCGAAGAGTTCCTTCTTCTGCGCATCCTGGTAGAAGGACAGCTCGGTCTTCTCAAGCAGGCGACGGATGTCCGGCTCCTGCATCATGCGCATCAGCTGGCGGTTGCGCGGCTGGCCGAGCTTGACCTTGAACAGCGCGCGACCGGCTTCGCCCATTTCGCCGGCTTCTTGGAACTTCTTGGCCTCCACGATCAGGTCGTTGCAGAGCAGGGTCTGCTGGCGGACGATCTGTTCGACGAGCGGCTTGTACTTGTCGAACTGGTGGCTGGAGACGGAGGAGGGGCCGGAGATGATCAGCGGCGTGCGGGCCTCGTCGATCAGGATCGAGTCCACTTCGTCGATCACCGCGAAGTAGTGGCCGCGCTGCACCTGCTCATCGCGGGTGGAGGCCATGCCGTTGTCGCGCAGGTAGTCGAAGCCGAACTCCGAGTTGGTCCCGTAGGTGATGTCGCAGGCGTAGTGCTGGCGGCGGTCCCAAGGCGGCATCTGGTTCTGGATACAGCCGACGGTCAGGCCGAGATACTTGTAGAGCGAACCCATCCACTCCGAGTCGCGTCGGGCGAGGTAGTCGTTCACGGTGATGACGTGAACGCCGAGGCCGGTGAGCGCGTTCAGGTAGGTCGGGATGGTGGCGACGAGGGTCTTGCCCTCACCGGTCATCATTTCCGCGATCATCCCGCGGTGCAGGGCGATACCGCCGATGAGCTGCACGTCGAAGTGGACCATCTCCCATTTCAGGTCGTGTTCGCAGACATTGATGGTGCTGCCACACATGCGGCGGGCGCCGTTCTTCACCACGGCGGCGGCTTCCGGCAGGATCTGCTCCAGATATTTGGCGCGGAGCTTGATGAAATCGCCCTCGATCTCGTGGAAGGCAGTCTTGGCCGCTTCGATCGAGGCCACGGTGGCATCCACCTTGGCGGGCAGGCTCGGAAAATCGTCGCGCAGGCGCTGCAGGCGGCCGTTCATGTAGACGGCGGCTTCTTCCAAGCCGGCCTTCCCCATGCGCTCCAACTGCGGCTTGGTGGCCACCTCAAGCGCGTGGTAGCGGGAAAGGGATTCCTTCCACTTGGCGGTCATTTCCCGCAGTTTTTCCTCGGGTTCCCGCTGCAGGGCCTCCTCGATTTCCTTGATTCGCTCGACGGTCGGGCGGATCCGGCGGATTTCACGCTGGTTCTTCGAGCCGACGATTTTCTGAAGGATCCACTTGATCATTTGTTGGGCAGGTAGGGCACCGGAGTTGCTGCCGGGGCGCACGCAATACACGTGGAAGGGCTGCTGTGCAAGCGGCGTGGAAGGGTGCTTTTGCACCGGATTGTAGCGGCTGTGGGGGAAAGCATTACCTCATGTGTCATCGGCCCGGCTGAAAACGGCATGAGGCTTGCCCAAAAATAGTAACCCGAGGCTCTGGCGATAAGCAGATTCGGCCGGATTTCTTTGGAGATTCGGCCGCATTTCCTTGGAAATGAACCGTGAACTTTGATCTGGGCCACGCAATCTCGGGATCAAGAGGCTGAAGCTGCGGGATCCCCGGTTCGCGACTACCAGCCACCGTAGTGCCACGCATACCAACCACCGCCGAGGTTTTCCTGATCGTGATAGTGCCTGCTTTCAACAGCAGCACCGCTGAAGCTGTAGTAGAGGCCGCGCTTGCCCCACGGGAATTCCGATTTCTGAAAGGTGAGTTCAAGATGTCCATTCTCGGCGATCACGGACTCGAAGCAGAATAGGCCGATCCATAAGGGTTCCTTCGCCTTCTGCCCGCCAGCGGATGCCCGGGCTAAGCTGTCGAGGCTGGGGCGGCTGAGGGCCAGTGCCGCCTTGAAGGGCAGCCCGTAGAACCCGAGGACAACTAGCAGAACGAAGGTGTAGAGGAGGCGGATCCAGACGATCGCGCCCTCGAAGGGCCGGGGCAGGCCGGGCTTTTTCTTCCACGTGAAGACAGCGCGGACGATGACCCGGGTGATGATGAAGAGCGCGGCGACCAGGAAGACGACGGTAGCAGCAGCCAGAAAGCCAAGGTCGAAGCCGGGTAATCTGAGTCCCCAGAGGGCAAGCGCAACTCCCAGGATAAGGGTAAGGGCAAAATAAAGAAGCCGATTGTTCCGGGAGACAACATAGCAGCTAGCTGCGTTCATGGGAGAAAGAGGATGTCAGATCCTCTCCCGGTCTCCGAATCGATTGTCTCTGCTTGAACATCGATTCAGGCGATGTTCAAGCAATGCGTGTCTTCTTAGATCTTCATCGCGTTGAAGCCGCCGTCGACCACCATCTCGCTGCCGGTGATGAAGCCGCCGGCCTTGTTCGAGGCGAGCAGGAGGGTGGCACCGATGAGGTCGTCCGGGCTGCCGAAGCGGCTCATCGGGGTCTGGCGGAGGATGTCGAGCACGCGGCTCTCGTCCAGCACCTTGCGGTTCTGCTCGGCGGGGAAGAAGCCCGGGACGAGGGTGTTCACGCGGATCGAATACTCGGCCCATTCGCGGGCAAGGTTCTTGGAAAGATTGTGCACCGCCGCCTTGCTGGCGGAGTAGGTGAAGACCCGGGACAGGGGCACCAGGCCGGACATGGAGCCCAGATTGATGATCGAGGCCGGGATGCCCTCGTTGATGAAGTATTTCCCGAAGACCTGACAGGTCCGGAAGACAGCGGTCAGGTTGGTGTCGATGATGCGCTGGAACTCCTCCTCCTCGATATCGAGGAAGGGGGTGGGGGCATTGATGCCCGCGCCGTTGACCAGGATGCTGGCCTTGCCGGAGCGCTCCACCACCTGATTGACGAGCTCCTGGAGGGAGTCGCGGGAGGTAACGTCGGCGGGCAGGAAGTAGCCCTTGCCGCCGAATTCCTCCATCTCCGCGAGCAGGCGCTCGGCCTTCTCGCGGATGCGGCCGACGAGGACCACTTCCGCGCCGGCGTGGGCGAGTCCTTGGGCCATGCAGCCGCAGAGTTCCCCGGTGCCACCGATGACGACAGCGGTTTGGCCCTCAAGGCCGAAAAGATCTTTGAAGAATGCGGCGGTCTGCATGCCCGGAGATTTTGTTGGAAACGCCAGCGGGGCAAGTGGAATGAGCGTCGGCAGCGTCCTCAATCGCGTTTGAGTCCCCCGCTGCCGCCATTGCCGATCCGGGCCCTGCCAAGGATGCCGTATTTCGGCGCGAAAAGCAGGGAGAGGAAGAAAAGGCAGCCTTGGGTGAGGACGATGCAGCCGCCGGTGGACGCGTCGAAGTGGTAGCTCGCGAAAATCCCGGCCACCGTGGAGCCCACGGCGGAGAGCGTGGCAATCCCGAGCATGCGGTCGAAGCGGTCGGTCCAGAGCTGGGCGATGCTGCCTGGGGTGACGAGCATGGCTACCACGAGGATGATGCCGACAGCTTGGATCGCGACGACGATGGCTCCTGCCAGCAAGGACAAGAGCAGGTAGTTCAGAAAGCTATCCCGCAGGGCCAGCACCCGGGCTTGAACGGGGTCGAAGCAAATGAGCAGCAGGTCCCGTCGCAGGACCAGCGTTACCGACAGGACCACGATGCCGAGCCCGAGACTCTGGACCATCTCGCTTTTGCCGATGCCCAGAATGTTTCCCAAGAGAATGTGATCCAGATGCTTGTCCGGAGTCGTGCGACTGAAGAGCACCAGGCCGAAAGCGAATAGGCCGGTGAACACCACCCCCATGACGGTGTCCTCTTTCAGTCGACTGTTTCGCTTGATGAATCCGGTTCCCGCCGCACACACGAGCCCGGCCGCGAAGGCACCGAGCTGCAATGGTAGCCCCGCAATATAGGCAACCACGATCCCCGGTAACACCGCATGCGAGATAGCGTCGCCCATAAGCGACCAGCCTTTGAGCACGAGGAAACAAGATAGCACCGCGCACATCGCTCCGATCACGCAACCCAGCAAAAGGGCATCGCGCATGAAGGCGAATTGCAGAGGTTCAAAGAATTCGCTCATGGCTGCCCTGGGGTAGCAACCCGTCGACGGGCAGCGAGTATGCCGTGCTTGGGCGCAAAGATGAAGACACCAAGGAACACCAGAGTCTGGAGTGTTACGATGCAGCCCCCTGTCGCCCCGTTCAGGAAGTAGCTGGCATAGGCTCCAGCGAGGGATGTGCCCACCCCCAATCCGGAGGAAAGCAGGATCATCTTCCCGAATCGATCCGTGAGCAGGTAGGCGGTGGCTCCCGGCGTCACGAGCATGGCCACGACGAGGCAGGCACCGACCGCCTGCAGGGCGGCGACGGACGTGGCGGCGAGCAGGGTGAGCAGGATGATGTGCAGCAGGCCGGTGGGCAGGCCGATGGTGCGGGCCTGGTTCGGGTCGAAGCAGAAGAGCATCAGGTCCTTCCACTTCAGGCCGAGGACCAGCAGGGTGATCGCGCTGATCACCATCACCTGGATGATATCCGGATCCGAGATGCCGAGAATATTGCCGAGGATGATCGCCTTCAGGTCCACCTGTGCCGGATAGAGGCTGATCAGCACCAGCCCGAGCGCGAAGTAGGTGGTGAAGACGATGCCGATCGTCGCGTCCTCGCGGATGCGGCTCTGGGCCTTGATGAAGGCCATGGTGCCGGCTGAGAGGAGCCCGGCGATGAAAGCACCCAAGGCGAAGGGCCAACCGCCGATGTAGGCGATGGCGACCCCCGGGACTACCGCATGAGAGAGGGCATCGCCCATGAGCGACCAGCCTTTCAGGGTGATGAAGGCGGAGAGGAAGCCGCAGACGCCACCGATCAGCGCGCTCACGCCGATGGCTTTCAGCATGTAGTCGTAGTGGAAGGGCGTGAGCAGGGATTGGAGGAACTCAGTCATGCTCCTCCGATCGTTTCCGCAGCAGCTCCTCATGCTGGCCGCGGTCCTTGTATTCGAGGTGGCCATCCTTACCGAAGACCAGGGGGCGTTCGTCATCGGACAAGACGCGCACGGCGCGGCCATCGTGATCCTGGATGGTGGATTCCTCGAAGTGGAACTGCCGCAGCACTCCGCCGAAGGCCTTGGTCAGGTTGTCCTCGGTGAAGACATCGCAGGTGGGCCCGTAGGCCAGCACCGTGCGATTGATCAGGACCACCTGGTCACAGAATTCCGGCACGCTGCCGAGATTGTGGGTGGAGACGAGGATGATGCAGCCCTCCCGGCGCAGTTCGCGCAGTAGGGCGATGATCTCTTCCTCTGTCTTCACGTCGACGCCCGTGAACGGCTCGTCGAGCAGGATCACGCGTCCGCCTTGGGCGAGGGCGCGGGCGAGAAAGACGCGCTTCTTCTGGCCGCCGCTGAGCTCGCCGATCTGGCGATCACGGAAGTCCCACATCGAGACGCGCTTCAGGCTTTCCTCCACCTTCGCCTTATCGGCGGCGCGGGGGATGCGCAGGAAGTTCATCGCACCGTAGCGGCCCATCATCGCCACATCCCACACGCTCACGGGGAACTGCCAGTCGACTTCCTCCGCCTGCGGAACGTAGGCGACGAGATTGCGCTTCAGCACCTCCTTCACCGGCATGCCGCTGATGCTCACGCGTCCCGCCTTCGGCTTCAGGAAGCCCATGATGCTCTTGAAGAGCGTGGACTTGCCGCTGCCATTCACGCCGACCAGAGCGCAGATGGTGCCGCTATCGAGATGGAAGCTGGCATCGTGGAGGGCGAGATGGCCGTTGGCATAGACCATCGATACCCCCTCCACATCGAGGCGGGGCATGAACATCTGCGCTGGTTCGCGGGAACTCATGGATGGGGAAGGAATCCCTTCACGATCGTGTCGGCATTCGCTTCGAGCAGCTTGAGGTAAGAAGGAGCCGGGCCATTCTCATCGGTTAGAGAGTCCACGTAGAGGACACCGCCGTAGCGGGAACCGGTTTCCTGCGCGACCTGCTGGGCAGGCTTGTCGCTCACGGTGCTCTCCGAGAAGATCACGGGAATCTTGTTGGCGCGCACACCGTCGATGACCTTGCGCACCTGCTGCGGGGTGCCTTGGGCATCGGCATTGATCGGCCAGAGGTAGAGCTGCTTGAGGCCGTAGTTCGCGCAGAGGTAGGAGAAGGCGCCCTCGCTGCTGACCAGCCAGCGTTGTTCTTCCGGGATGGCGGCGAGCTTCTGGCGCACGGGTTCATCGAGCGCCTTGATCTTGGCGACGTAAGCGGCGGCGTTGGCATTGTAGGTCGCCTCATTGGCCGGATCCATTTGCACCAGTGCCTTGCGGATGTTCTCCACATAGATCGCGGCATTGGCCGGAGACATCCACGCGTGCGGGTTGGGCTTGCCGGTGTAGGGACCCTCGGTGATGCCCATGGGCGTGACGCCTTCCGTGAGAACCGCGCTGGGGACGTCCTTCAAGTTCTGGAAGAACTTCTCGAACCAGAGTTCGAGGTTCATGCCGTTCCAAAGCACGAGGTCGGCCTGCTGGGCTTTCACGATGTCCTTCGGGGTCGGGTCGTAGCCGTGGATTTCCGTCCCCGGCTTGGTGATCGATTCGACGATCGCGGCATCGCCGGCGACTTCACGGGCCATGTCAGCGATGATGGTAAAGCTGGTCACCACACGCTTCTTGCCGGAGTCGGCGGCCTTCTTGCCGTCCCCGCAGCCACAAAGGGCCAGGGCGGCGAGGGCGGTCAGGAGCCAAGACTTCACGGGGGTTAAACTGGATGAATTCATTTTCGGTGCAACGTAGAATCTTAGTGTGGGCTAAATTTCAGATCAAAACTTTGTGCTGAGGCCGAGGAAAGGGGTGAAATCCGTAGCGGAATCGGTGAGGCCGAGCCGCACGCCACCGTCGAGCTGCCAAGTCGGGGTCAGGGCCCATGTCATGCCGGTATTGAAGTAGGCTTCCCAATCGGCCCCAGACTCCGCGCTGAGGACACTGACGAGTTCGAAGAAGACGGCGGTGTTCTCGGTGAGGTCGTGGCTGGTGGTGGCGGAGGTCACGGCGGTGAAGTGGTGACCGCTGCCATCCTCGTCGGCCTCGATATTGCCTTGGGCCATGATGGCGCAGGACCAGCCGGCGGGGCCGTCGAAGGCGAAGGGGACGATCAGACCGCCTTCGAACTCGCCGTTGCCCAGGTTGTTCTGAGCGGTGGGAAGCTTGATGAAGGGCATCAGCGCAAGGGCGGTGGAGCCTTCGTCATTGCCCCAGAGGTTCCGCTTCAGGCGGATCTCGATATCGCCGAAGCCTTCGTCGCCACCACGGACATGGGTGTAGGTGGGAATGACGAACTGAAGATCGGTGGAGGGGTCGAGGCCGATCTTGGCGTTGAGTTCGCCGAGGGTGAGTTCCCGCTCGCGGCCATCCTTGGCCCATGCGGCGAGCTCCAGCTCGAATTGGAAGTGACCGGCATCAACCGTGTAAGGGCTCTCCGTGGTGTCCGGACGGTCGGTGCTGAGAGGGCGGAGTTCTTCCGCGCAGGCCGCGGGGATCATGGCTGCGACGAGGGCGGATCGGGTTAGCGGGGTAGGCATGGGTCAAAATTAGCCTAGGCTAATTTTAATTGGGAAGGATAATTTTTGGGCGCTGCGAAACCGGTGAGATGTCGGGCGGGATGAATCAGGCAACCCTGAGCCAAGCGCGGACGGTGGTGGCCCCTTCAGTCAGCTCCACCAGACTGAATTCAAAGGGCGGGCCGGGGAGTCCTGCGGCCAAGCTACGGAAAGTGTGATCCTCCGAGGAGCATCGCCATGAGGGGACTTCCGGGTGTTCTACCCAATCGCCGACTTGGCAGTCGTCACGCCGGTTTTTCCGGGAGCCGAGGGTTCTGTTGATCGCCATCTGTTTTCGGGGTTTCTGTCCCTATAACGATGGCCGATTTTGCGTCTTGTCGAAAACACGCGATCGCGTGGGGTGGCGATGGCCTGGATCCGCTGCGTGTGAGCGGAGATGGCAAGGGGGCTTCCCGGCAAGGAAGCCCCCGACCATGCCCGCCGGAGAAACCCAAATCCCGGCGGGGCTATCCTGGAAAACCGCGCTTAGGGGCGGTCCGCCCGGAGGCGGGCGAAAACCTTCGTGGCGGGGCCTCCGGTGATGGTGAGTGTGACTTCGACCTCATCCGTTTCCGGTGCGGTGCGGTCTTCGATCACCGTTCGGGTGATCGTGGCACTGGTGCCGGCGGTATTGGTTCCGCCGGAGGCATGCCAGTTCTCCAAGTCGGATGACCACTCGTAGGCGGAGCTGACATCAGAGGCGGGCACATTGGTGAGCGAATGGCGGAAGCGGAAGGAGCCGGGGGCGAGCGGAAGGAGTTCGCGAAGGCCTTGGCCGGGAACAGAGGGGTTGCTGCCCAGCACCTGCTCGATGCCGTTTGCCAAGCCATCGTGATCCGGGTCCGCGTCGAAACCGGTTTTGGTTCCGACCGGGAAGCCCGCGATCCATGCGGCATAGTCGTCATCCGCCGGGATCACACCGGGGAACACCGAGAGGGAGGACCACTGGCGGGCGACGACGGCATTGTCCCACTCCGTGCTGTCCGTACCGCCGGAGCCGAGGCGCATGGCGGTGGTCCAGTTCGTCTGGGTAAATGGCGTGGTGAGGGTAGGCGCGGACTCCGGGGCGGAGAGATCCGGATTCACCCAGAAGCTGATCAAGTCCAGTTCGTAGTCGAGCTTCAGGATCAGGGTGTAATCCCGTCCGGCGATCGGGACGATGCCGCTGTAGACCGGGGTGGCGGCGGGGGCTCCGATGCTGAATTCGCGCTGACCTGAGACGGGGTTGGGTGCGGTCACGACGCCGGCGAAGACGCGCTCGGTGCCGAAGTCGAAGGCGGAGATGCCGCTCCAGGTGCTGGCGGCGCCGCGCTTCATATCGGCACGGAGATAGACGACGCGCCCGACGGTATTGACCTCTTGGTTGACTGCGCCGAGGTGCTCGTCGCTGCCGGCGACATTGCCTTCGCCGGGGCCGTTGAACTCGCGCTTGGCACCGCTGTCCATGGTTCGGAGCTTACCGCCGACAACGTCGGAGACACCGAAGACATCATCCCAATCCGAGGTGCCGGTAGTGGTGTGGCCGACGAAGAAGTTGTTCGTCCTACTATTCTCATAGTCGAAACCGCTGCCGCCTTGGAGTCCCGCGACGAGGCCGTCATCATACGAGAAGTTGTCGCTGCCGACCAAGGTGAGGTCGCCGGTGGGAGGGGTGGATGAAGCAGAATTCGGATTGGAGCCCTGAGTCACCTCGTAAGAGTCTTCGTAGCCATCGCCATCCGTATCGAGGAGGTTCGGATTGGTGCCGGGGTTGGTGGTGCTCACGAAGGTACCGCTGTTGTTCTCCTCACCGTCGAGGAAGCCGTCGCCATCGGTATCGACGAGGGTGGGATTGGTGCCGGTATTGGTGGCGCTGACGAAGATGCCTGTGCCGCTTTCTTCCTTGTCGCCGATGCCGTCGCCATCGGTGTCAGAGTTGTTAGGGTCGGTGCTGCGCTGGTATTCCTCGAGGTTGGTCGAGCCGTCCCCGTCCGCGTCTCCGCCCCCATCGTTGACGCCGACGACGAGACCGTTGGCAAGTTCCCAGGCATCGAGCATGCCGTCGTTATCGCTATCGGAGGCGACGACATCGGCCAGCTCGTCCCCGGCGGTCACGGCATCGAAAGCCCATGATTCCGCGGTCACCGCGGCATCTCCCTCGCCGGAGCGGATGCGCAGGGTGTCGAAGGAAAGATCGGCATCCGTGCGGGTGATCTGTGGTGCTCCGAGGGCAGCGACGCTGCTGGTATCAGCGGGATTGAGCCAGACATCGAGGGTGTCGTTCGCACCGTCCACCATCGTGATGCGGGCAACGATTTTGGTAAGCGCGAGAGTCGACACGGGAACCGCGGGACCGACGAGCGCGGCACCTGCGCCAGCCTTCCACTGGTAGTCACCGGGCCATGACTTGCCGATGAGGAGTTGCTCCGTGCCGCCGCGGTAGAGTCCCAGACCGCCGTAGCTGCTGGTGGAAGTGGTGCCGGCGACATTCGTGGTCTGCTGGCCTTCGAAGGAAACCCACACGGTCTTGGATCCGCCCACGGGTGGTTCCTGTAGGGATGAGATGAGACGGGATGCCTGCTGGTTGGCCACCGCGCTGACGGTGCCCTTGCCGCCGGCGACGGTAGGGGTGCCGCCGGCGTTGGCCCAAGGGGACATCCAGCCGAGTCCGCCGTTGCTGGAGGCGAGGGGTCCATCGACGTAGTTGAAGTCCTCACGGGCGAAGATGTCCGCGAAGGCGGGCGATGCCGAGGCGAGGAGGCAGGAGGTAAGGCAGAGGTGTCCTAGGTTCATGGCGGGTTTTCGTGAAGCTCGCGCGGGGGTTCTCCGGCGGGCAAGACGAGGGCTTACGCCCGACCCCGCACCAGGTTACGGGGTGATGTGAAAATATTGTCCCAAGCGGGGAGTTCGCGATGATTCGCTCAGGTCCTGGTTGAACTCCTCGGGGAATTGCCGCATGGCTTTGATTCCCCGATGAGAGGCGACGGTCCCCTCAATCCGCTGCCGGAAGATGCGGCTGCCCATGACTTCGAGACCCTGCTGATCTCCCATCAGCACCGCATTTACTTCTTCATCCGCACGATGGTGTTCAACCCGGACGATGCGCGGGATGTGCTGCAGGATGTGAACGCGGTGATCATCCGGAAGCGGGGGCAGTTCATGCCGGGAAGCGATTTCAAGTCGTGGTCCTTCGCGATCGCCCGCTTCGAATGCCTGACCTACCTGCGGCGACACGAGGCGAAGCGAGCGGCGAGCGCGAGCGAGGAATTCCTCATGCATCTGGCGGAAGGTGCGGAGACCAAGGCTGACGAGAGCGAAGGCTGGCTGGAAGCACTGGCGGAGTGCCGCAAGCTGCTGCCCGAGGAGAGCGCCCGGCTGCTGCAACTGCGCTACCAGGCGAGGGTGCCGCTGGAGGAAATCGCGCCGCGCTGGCAGACCACTGAAGGTGCATTGAAGCAGAAGCTTTTCCGGATCCGGGCCCAACTGAAGAACTGCATCCTGAAGCGGCGCTCCGCGGCGGAGGGAGACAAAGAAACGTTTGAAGTGTGACCTGAAGCCGATTTCCAAGTAAGCCTCCTACAAACCCTCTTGATGAACCCCGACTGGGACAACTGGATCGAGCGCCTGAAGTCAGCCGACCTCACGGAGGCCGAGTTGCGCGAGTTCGAAGAATCCGTGCGCAAGGATCCCGCGAACCGGGATGCCTATCTCGCGGCGTTGCTGGCGGAGACGAGTCTGGAGATGGAGAGCCTGCCGCATCCCTTCGCGAAGGGTAATCCGAAGGTGATTCCTCTCCCGCGCTGGCCGCGGCTCGCGGGCATCGCTGCGGGTGTGGCGCTGCTGGCGACGGCTTCGTATCTGGCGGGGCTACGTCTGGGTGGGAAGACGGGCCCGACACCGGTAGGCGGCCATCTGGCCACGATCACGGATGCGGATAGGCCGGCCGAGGATGCGGGATTGAGGATCGGGCAGCCGCTTGAGAAAGGCGCTCTGAAGATCCCGGACGGGTCCGAAGTGGGGATTGCCATGCGCGGCGGAGCGAGGCTGAAGGTGCGGGGGCCGGCGGAATTGCAGATCGATGGTCCGGACAAGATCCGGCTGGAGAAGGGCCGGATCAGCACCTACGCGCCGACCTACGCGCATGGTTTCACCGTGGATACGGTGGACGGGAAGGTGGTGGATCTGGGAACCCGCTTCGTAACGGCGACCGATGCCCAGACGGGAACCGAGGTGCACGTGCTGGAAGGACTGGTCGAGGCGCGAGCGGGGGCTGCGACACCCTTCCAGAGCTTGAAGGGCGAGAACGCGGCGGTGCTGAAAGGCGGGAAGCTGGAGGCGACCGAGTTCCTGGCGCAGCGACTGCTGGTGCCGCTGAACCCGGTGCTGGAGGATCGGGATGGGGACGGATTCCCGGATGCGGTGGAGAGCTACTATGGAACTCGTAGCGACGAGGCGGCCTCCAAACCCGAGACGCTGAGGTTCGAGGAAAGTTTCAGCGGCTATGCGGCCGGAGGAATCTACGGAGTGAAGGCACGTGCGCTGGGGACACCAGCGGGCCGGGCGTGGGAGGGAGCGGGAACATTTCAGGACGAGGGGCTATCCTACTCCATGGAGAAGAAGCGGCTGAGAACCAGCGGCGGCTCCGTAAGGAGCACGGGTGAGACGGGTGTGGGCGCGCTGCTGAGGATCGACCCGATGATGTTTCCGCCGGTGGGGGTGAGCTACCTGAGCTTCCTGATGCAGAATCCGGAAAAAGATGCGGGTGGATGCTTCGCCGGGCTGCTGCTCTACCACGGTGACCGGGAGGAACTCTTCATCGGCAAGCTGAGCACGGCGAACTCCTACGGTTCGCGCTTGAAGCAGAGCGATGCCCAGGATGCCTACGGGTTGCCGCTGGATGACAAGCCGCACCTGTTTGTCGTGCGGATCGATCGGACGCGCTTGGTGACGGATATCTTCGTGGACCCGGTGCCGGGTCAGCCGGAGTCCTCGGCGAAACAGCGCTTCCGCTATCAGGATGTGCCGATGGTGGACCGGATCGTGGTGCGTTCAGGCCGGGCAGGCGGCTTGTTTCCAAGCGTGTTCGACGAGATCCGCACGGGGCTGAGCTGGGAGTCGGTGCTGCCGGTGGCGGAGTAATTGGCTACGGCCTAGAAGGCTCCGTTCAGCTTCCTACCGGTCCAGAACACGGACATCAGGAGGATGACGAGGGCGACGCTGGCCCAGTGCGACCAGAGGGGAAGACGGTTCTCGATCGGGCGGGGCTCGGGCAGGGCCTCGATCTCCTTGATGAGCTCGGGGAGTTGATCCGGGGTGATCATGCGACCCTTCGCGATGCGGGCCATTTCCGCGAGGACTTCGGGTCGGGCGGGCTGGCCGGTTTGTTCGAGCTCCACACCTTGGGCAAGGAGCTTGGTTTCGATCGGTTCGGCACCCGCTTCATCGATGGAGGCGCGGAGCGTCCATTCGCCGGGCAGGCTGACTTTCATGCGACCGGAGAAGGCGCCCCAGGCGGTGTCGTTCTTCTCGAGCGCGATGCGTTCCTTGGTGCCATCCGGCGCGGTGGCATCGACATAGACATTGCCTTCCTCCAGCGGGGCTCCGGCGGCATTGAAGGCATTCGCATTGAAGGTGACGGTGTCGCCGGGCACGGGGCGCTCCGGGGTAAAGTAGAGGCGCACGCGTTCGCCGGCGGCCATGTTGCGTTGGTAGGACATCCAGCGCGCGACCTGACCCCAGAAGCGGTAGTGATACTTGTCCTCCACGCCGCGGCGCCAGCGCCAGGCGGAGTCGATGCCCATGAAGAGGACCTTGCCGTTGCCGGCAGTCTTCGTGACGATCAGCGGGGTGGGACCGAAGCGGCCGCGGCGGTTCACGTTCACGGCCAGCACCTCGGTGCCGCCCTTCGACTTCACCACGGGAGCATGCCAGTGGAAGCCGGGGAGAGCGCGCCAGACATCGGGGTTCGCCTCCTCTGAATCCGCCAGCATGGTGAGTAGCGAGCTGCGGCCTTCTCCGGTAAGGGTGAGAGGAGAGGCGACGGGATCGTGGAAGCCCGGCTTGTTCTCATTGTCCATGATCACCGGCATGAGATCCCAGAGGGCGGTATCCTGCAGGGTGAATTGGTTCCCTTGCGGACCGGGCATGAAAACGATGCCGCTGGCCTGATTCTCCACCAGACCGCGCAGGAGTTCGCATTGGTCCTTGGTGAGTTGGTCGGGCGCGACGCCGACATCGCCGATGAAGATCACGTCGTATTTGGCGAGGTCCTCGGGCTTGGAAGGGAAGTCCTGAATGTAGTCGGGGCCGTCGCCCTTGCCGAGCTGCGGGTGGAAGAGCAGGCAGGAGAGTTCCACGCCGGGATCGCGGGAGAGGGCATTGCGCAGGTAGCGATACTCCCAGCGCGGGAGAGTCTCGATCACCAGCACCTTGATCGATTCGGGGCGACCGGAGAGCGTGAACTTGCGCGAGTTGTTCGCCTCGATCAGCTCGCCATCCGCCATCGGAATGGAGAGCTCAAGGGTCGAGGCTCCTTCCTTCTCCAAGCGCCAGAGGATGGCATCGTAGGTCGGCTGGCCCGGGGGCAGGGTGATCTCCTTGGTCTTCTCGCGGCCGGTGTCATCCCGCAGCCGCACGATGGTGCGGACCTCGCGGTCGAGCGAGGAGCGGACGGTGAAGGGGATCTGCACGTTCTCGCCCACGATGCCGTAGGCGGGGGCGGTAACGGAGAGGAGATCGAGGTCCGGCAGGCGTTTCTTGCTGCCGACCGGGATGGTGAAGAGCGGGACGCCGCGCTGGAGCAGCTTCTGCGCGGCCACGACCGGCGGCTGGCCGATATTGTAGTCGCCATCCGAGATGAGGATGGCGGCGCGGAGATTGGTCTCGTTCTCTAGCAGATCCTCCACGGGGCTGCTCAGATCGGTGCCGGCGAGCGGGACTTGCGCGGGATCTTCCGGCGGCGCGGAGAAGGAGCGGTCGACTAGATCGTTCTTCTCGCCATCCGCGATGGGCGCCCAGAGCGGGCTATCGAGCGCCATGCGGGTCCAGTCCTTGCGCGAGATCACGCTGCGGTTGGGGGAGAAGATCTGCGGCACCTCGGCATCGAGAGTGTCCATCGACTTGGATGCATCCCAGAGGATCGCGATGCGCGGCTTGGTCTGCGGATGAATGACGGTGAGCCACTCCGGCTTCCACAGCATGGCGACCACGATCAAGGCGATGAGGAAGCGCAGGCCCTCCAGCAGCGCGGTGCGGCGCGGGTGGGGACTGCGCTTCCACGAGAGGAAGCAGAGCACGCCCACGATGAGAAGCGCGGCCAAGCCCACGGCGAGCATCGCGGGGCTGGTGGTGAACTGTAGATTGTGGAGGCTGAAGGACAAGGGAACGCGCTAGAGATAAATATTGAAGAGCCAGACCTCCGGATAGATCTCCTCGGAGTGGGCCGCATGGGAGGGGATCTCCGGCTTCACTCCTGTCTTGGCGGAAAGCGCCAGACCCCAGCGCCGGCTGAGGGGACCGCCCCATTCGATGAGCAGGGTTTGCGACTCGAGGTAGATCTTCGGTTGAGGCTGGAGTGAGATCCGATCGAAGGGCGCGGTGGCCGCCAGCCACTTCTGCTGTTCCGGCCAGTGGTCTTGTTCGGTCGTGAGATCCTTTCTAACCACGAGCCATTTCGGCGGCGCGGCGGCGGTGGTCTTCACCGCCTTCACGAAGTCCGCGGCGGTGGTCTTGGCTCGCAGGGTTTCGATCACGCCCTGATTGAAGGTGGGCAGGGGAATGTAACGCGGGCCCACCAATGCCAGAAGGGGGAACGGCAGGATGGCGAGCTTCAGCCAATGATCCCTGCCCCGGATGATCCGATAGAGGGCGAAGAGTCCCAGTGGAAGAAGCAGGAGGAGGCTGAGCACCAGCATGCCCGTGATCGCCATGGAGAACAGCGTATCGCTCTGCCCGAGGGCGAGGCCGTCGAAGTAACTGCTCAGCCGCCCCACGATCACCAGGCCTGCGATCCCTGCGGAAAGGAAGACATAGCAGAACCAACCCCAGATCCACCGGGATCTCGGCTTGGTGTTTTCCGGGATGGCGGCGCTGCTGATCATGCTTTCACCGGGGGATTCCGTGTGCCGGGTTCGGCCGTGGCTTGGCTGCTCCGTTTCGGCAGGCAGAGCAGGGCCTCCGAGATCAGGAAGCATAGCATGGCGACAAGGAAGCCGCGCCAGATATCGCTGGGGCCACTGGAGGCGGAGACGGTGGTGCGGCTGTCCTCGAACAAGCTGAAGCCGGTGCCCTCGAGCGTGTTGTTCAGCATCTCGCGGGTCATGATCTCCGGATCATCTTCTGCGGCGGGGCGGTTGAGGGCCATGGTGCGCTCACCGAAGCGATGGATGCCAGCTTCGAAGGCTTCATTCGCGGGTACGGGCGCGCCGTAGTCATCGAGACGGGTGCGGGATTCGCCGGGGCGCGGTGCGGCGGCCCGGCTGCCGATGTTCGCGAGATAGCCGGCATCGAAGCGCTCGGCACCTTCAGCGATCGCGCGTTGCACGACGGGGAGCAGCACGTCGGCATCGCCGAGATTCGACCAAGTGTAGTCCGGCTGTGAGCCGACGAACCACGCGGTGCCGCGGTCGACCACGCGACGGGTGATGAAGGTCTTGCCATCATCCCAGCGGGCGAGCACGGCGGCCTCGCCCTCGGGAAGGCGCCGCTTGAGGGCCTTGAAGCGATCAGCGGGGATGGGCGTGCCATCGAGGCCATCGCGCAGGAGACCATCCTCGTGATCCCAGGAATCGAGGATGAAGAACTTGCCCGCTTCCGATGTGGTAATGGCCGACCATTTGATCCCGAGGAACTCGGCGTTGCTCTCGCCCTGCGGCGCGAAGAAGACGAGCTCCCCGCCATCGACGAGGAAGCGGTTGAGTGATTCGGAGAGTTGTCCGGTGGGAAGCGGGGCAGCCCAGAAGACGGCGGCCACATCTTCGAGCTCGAGGCGCGAGAGTTGGGCGGGATCCTTGCGTTCTACCGATTGACCGCCATGGCCACCCGGGGCGATGGCGATCGAAAGGTATTCCGTAGCCTCGCCGGGTGGTGCGACCAGCAGGCTCTTCACGGGGCGTGAAGGTCCGTAGGCGAAGAAGGCCGCGTTGTCGCGCAGGTTGCCATCGCCGGGAATCGAGAGCCAACCGTAGCCGGACTCCTGGTTGGGCGGGATGGGCAGGGACTTGCGGAAACGGAAGTTTTGTCCGGCCAGCGTGACATTCGTCATGTTGCGGACACCGTTCATCGTCGAGCTGAGCGGTAGATTGAGCGGTGCCGTAGAGTCCTCGCTGCGGGTGATCTCGATATCGAGCACCAGTTCGTTGCCGGCGCGGCGGGAGGACAGGATGCGGATGGCTTGGTTCGGCGAAGGCTCGCCGCCGAGCGAGAGGATGCGGAGCTTTGGCGGCTGCGGCAGCGAGGCGAGCGCGGCGCGGACGGAGGTCCAGCGATCATTATCCGGCTTCCAATTCGACTTCTGCAAGTCGGAGGCGATCCAGACTTCGGCGCGACCGGGTGTCTCGATGAGATACTCGGCGGCGCGGCTCGCGAGCGTGGAGAAGTCCGCGGTGGTATCGGTGGCCGTGGTGGTGGAAATCTGGTTCAGGACATCCGGGCTGGGGACCTCCTGTGGCTGGCCGGAGGCGCTATCGAGCAAGACGAGCCGCGTGCCGCCGAGATCGGCCAAGGCATCGCGGATGCGCTCGAGGGCGAGCTCGCGTCGGGGCACGGTGCCGGAATGCGGCGTGGCTTCCATGCTGGCGGAGCGGTCGAGGATGAGGACCACGAGGTCGGGCTTGCCACCGCCCCAGCCGAGTAGCCCGCTGACGAGCGGACGCGCGGCAGCCGTGACAAGCGCGGCCACTCCGAGGGCGCGGCAAGTAAGAATGAGAATGTGGCGGAGCTTCTTCTTTCCCCGGGATTCCCGCGTCGCCTTGAGCAGGAACTGCATCGCCGCCCACATGACGGTCTTGTGCCGCCTGCGGTTCAGCAGATGAATGATGATGGGGATGCTGGCCGCGAGCAGCCCCCAGAGCATCGATTGTTGAAGGAAAGTCATCGGCTATGAATGCCCCTTCTTCGGAAGGCGCGCGGTGAGGAACTCACGGAGCAGGGGCTCGAGCGGGGTGTTTGTCGGGACCAGCTGGTAGTCCGCGGCGGCGTCGTGGCACTTGTTGCGCGTTGTTGTCAGGAAGTCGCGCAGGGCGCTGTGGTACTCATCCGAGATGAGATTCGGCTCCACCACGAGCGAGGTGCCGTCCTCCATGTCGACGAAGCGGTGGGGGCGATCGAACTCGAAGCCGAGCTCCTGCGGGTCCATGAGGTGGAAGACGCAAATGTCGTGCTTGCGGTAGCGCAGATGCTGGAGCGCATCCGAGAAGGCCTGCGAGTCGGTGAAGAGATCCGAGAGGATGACGACGAAGGCGCGCTGGCTGATCTTCTCCGCAATGACATGCAGGGCGGCGACCAGGCCGGTATCGCCGGAAGGCTCCAGCTTGCCGAGAGTCTCGAAGATGTGTTGCAGATGGGCAGGGCGACGGCTCGGCGGGACTTCGAGGTGGAGCTTGTCCGTGCAGACCGAGAGGCCGGCGGCATCGCCTTGGTTCACCAGCAAGTAAGCGAGGGAGGCGGCGATGCGGTTGGCGTAGGCGATCTTCGATTCGCCTTGGCCATGGAACTTCATCGAGCCGGAGGCATCGACCACGAAGTAGGCGCGCAGGTTGGTATCGGCCTCGAATTCCTTGATGTAGAATCGGTCCGAGCGCGCGAAGGCCTTCCAGTCGAGGCGGCGGGTGTCGTCGCCTGCGACGTATTTGCGGTACTCCGCGAACTCGACGGAAGAGCCGCGGTGCGGGGAGCGGTGTTTGCCCGCCACGTTGCCGATCATCGGTTGGCGCGTCTCCAATGGGATCGCACCAAGCCGGGCGAGCATGCCGCTATCGAGGAAGTCGTATTTCATCCGAAAGATTCCAGAGACCAGAAACCAGAATCCAGATTACTAAGAGCTCGAACCGATTTTCTGAATCAGGCCTGCAAGCATGCGTGAGATCTCGCCAGTCTCCTCGATCATTCCTTCGGTCTTCGCAAAGGGCTCGATTCCCAGCTCACGACAAGCTTCACGGTGAATCATCAACTGAGTTCTCAGTTCTCCACAGGACCCCTTGCTGTAGCCCAGAAAGCGGCAGAAGTCGGCGATGCTAGGACGTTCCGACCCTTCTGCAATATTCGACGGAATCGAAATGGCGGAACGTTGGATCTGATCCTTGAGTGCGAAGTCACGGGAGCCGTGAGATCCTACACAAACATTCACAGCCAATCGGCAGCCTCTCTTCCACACTTCTAGATTCTCAAAATTGTGTGAGTGCATCTCTCGTGTCTTGGTTCTGGCCTCTGGTATCTGGTGTCTCATTCGTCCCTCATCTCCGCAACCAGCCGCTCCACCACCTTCTTGGAGGTCATGCCTTGGGACTCGGCGGCGAAGTTCGTGATCACCCGGTGTCCGAGGACGGGGATGGCGACTTCTTCCAAATCCTCGATGCTGGCCATGTAGCTGCCACGGAGGGCGGCGCGGGATTTGGCTCCGAGAATGAGATACTGCACGGCGCGCGGTCCGGCGCCCCAAGCGACGTAGTCCTTGATCCATGCCGGGGCCTCCGGTGTGCCGGGGCGGGTCTTGCGGACGATGGAGACGGCGTAGTCGTAGAGGTGTTCTGGCACCGGCACACGGCGGACTAGCTGCTGATATGCCATCACGGCATGGCCATCGAGCAGGTGATTCAGAGCGGCACGGGCGGTGCCGGTGGTCTCGCGGGCGATGCGCTTTTCCTCCTCCGCGCTGGGGTAGTCCACCTCGATCAGGAACATGAAGCGGTCGAGCTGGGCTTCCGGCAGGGGGTAGGTGCCTTCCTGTTCGACCGGGTTCTGGGTGGCGAGGACGAAGAAGGGCGGCTGGAGATCGTAACTACGACCGAGAACCGTCACCTTGAGCTCCTGCATGGCCTCCAGCATGGCGGACTGGGTCTTGGCCGGGGCACGGTTGATTTCGTCCGCGAGCACGATATTCGCGAAGACCGGGCCGCGGACGAACTCGAACTCGCGCCGGCCGCCGACGCCGGACTCTTGGATGATGTCCGTGCCGGTGATGTCCGCGGGCATCAGGTCCGGGGTGAACTGGATGCGGTTGAATGTCAGGTCGAAGGTCCTGGCGACCGAGGAGACGAGCAGGGTCTTGGCCAGACCAGGGACGCCCATCAGCAGGGCGTGGCCGCGGGCGAAGAGGCAGATGGCGAGCTGCTCGATGACCTTGTCTTGGCCGATGATGGCCTTGCCGAGTTCCGCCTTGAGTGCGGCGTAGGTTTTTCCGAGCTGGTCGATCGCCGCGACATCGTCGGGGGGGAGTTGGTGGTCCGTGTGGGTGTCGGGGGCAGCGCTGGTCTCTTCCATGAAATGAAGCTGTTTTCGGAATTTCAACCAAGCTAGAGAGGGACCCGCCGTTGTCGAGGCGGATGAAACGAATCCCGCTTGCCGAAGCGGGGATCATTCATAAGCTGTCATACAACATGAAGTCACTCGCATGGGCATTGGTATTGGCTGGATCCGCGATGGCGGCTCCGGAAGCGGTTTCCCTCTTTAACGGCAAGGACCTGACGGGCTGGAACTCGGCCAAGGGCGGCGAGCCCGGCAAAGGCTGGGAGGTGAAGGACGGGGTGATCCATCGCGCTGGTGGTGGAGGGGATCTGGTCTCCGAGAAGGAGTATGCGGACTTCGAGCTGGAGTTTGAGTGGAAGATCTCGAAGGGCGGGAACAGCGGGGTGAAATACCGCCTGCGGAAGACCCCGGCCGGCTGGATCGGGGCGGAGTATCAGGTTCTGGACGATGCCGGGCACCCGAACGGCAAGGTGGCGGACACCAGCGCAGGCTCGCTCTACGAGGTGATTCCCGCTGCCAAGGAGAAGGACCTCAAGCCCGCGGGGGAGTGGAACACCTCGAAGGTGGTTGCCAAGGGCAACACCCTGGAGCACTGGCTGAACGGCAAGCTGACGCTGAAGATCGACACTGGCAGCAAGGAGTGGGCGGCCGGGAAGAAGGCTAGCAAGTTCGCGAAGGTTGAAGGTTTCGCCGAGGCCGGGGCGGGGCGGATTTTGCTCCAGGACCATGGTGACGAGGTCTGGTTCCGCGCCATCCGGATCAAAGAGCTCTAAAGATCGGCGGAAAATTTCGGTTTTCCACTTGCCAGAGGGGGGTCGTCTGCTAAACAGCCCGCCCGCTTCGGGCAGCCGGACACGGTTTCGCGTCCCTATACCCATTCGGATCCCCGCTCACCACAGCATCACATGGCACGTATTTTCGGTATCGAAATTCCCAACGAGAAGCGCATCGAAGCGTCGTTGCAGTACATGTACGGCATCGGTTCGACCACCGCCGGCCGTATTCTCGAGCAATCCGGCATTGATCCGGACATCCGCACCGGTCAGCTGACCGAAGACCAGCTCGTGAAGATCGCTACCGTGATCCAGAGCCAAGGCATCATCATCGAAGGTGACCTTCGCCGTGAGAAGCAGGCTCAGCTCAAGCGCCTTACCTCGATCAACTGCTACCGTGGCATCCGCCACAAGCGCGGTCTGCCCGTCCGCGGCCAGCGCACCCGCACCAATGCCCGTACCCGCAAGGGCAAGCGCCGCACGGTGGGCGTGAAGAAGTAAGCCGCGCTGAACTCCGAACCTTTTTTCCGAAATGGCTGACGAAGAAACCAACACACCGGCACCGGAAGCCGCCGCGGCTCCTGCTGCCGCTGCGACCCCGGCTGCTCCCGCTCCCGCCGCGCCGCAGGCTGAAGAAGCCGTCGCTCCCAAGAAGGACGACAAGAAGCGCGACATTTTCGCCGAGATCGCCGGCGCCGAGGAAACCCAGATCAAGGTCCACAAGGCCAAGGGTTCCAAGAACATCTCCCGTGGCATCGTCCACGTGACCGCCACCTTCAACAACACCATCGTCAGCGTGACCGACTCGAACGGTAACACGCTCGGCTGGTCGAGCGCCGGCAAGATGGGCTTCAAGGGTTCCCGCAAGAGCACGGCCTACGCCGCTCAGGTGGTGTCCCAGGATGCCTGTCGCCAAGCGATGGGCCACGGTCTGAAGGAAGCCGAAGTCCGCGTGAAGGGCCCGGGTTCCGGTCGCGAGTCCGCCGTCCGTGCCGTGCAAGCGCTCGGTATCGAACTGCTGGCGATCAAGGACGTCACCCCGATCCCGCACAACGGTTGCCGTCCGAAGAAGGCGCGCCGCGTCTAATCGCTAATTTTTCAAGATCATGGCTCGCTATACCGGTCCTACCACCAAGATCAGCCGCCGCTTCGGCGTGGCTCTCTTCGGTTCCTCGAAGTCGCTCGAGCGCCGCAATTTCCCGCCGGGCCAGCACGGCCTGCGCGCTGGACGCAAAAAGAAGAGCGACTACTCCGTCGCCCTTGGCGAAAAGCAGAAGCTTCGCTTCCAATACGGAGTGCTCGAAAAGCAATTCCGCGGTTACTATGAAGAAGCCGCCCGCCGTCGTGGTGTGACCGGCGAGATCCTCCTCCAGCTTCTGGAGCTGCGTCTCGACAACGTCTGCTACCGCCTCGGTTTCGGCAACAGCCGCCAGGCTGCCCGCCAGCTCGTCAACCACGGCCACGTGCTCGTGAATGGCAAGCGCGTGGACATCGCCTCTTACCAAGTGAAGCCGGGTGACAAGATCAAGGTGGGCGGCAAGCCGTCTTCCCAGCAGCTCGCGCTGCGCATGATCGACCTGACCCAGTCCTCCCCGCTGGCCGATTGGCTGACGCTGGACAAGGAGGCGCTCGAAGGCACCATCTCCCGTATCCCGGACAAGGCCGACATCAACCCGCTCGTGAACGAGCAGCTGATCGTCGAACTTTACTCCCGCTAATCCGGAGAGGATCGACCCATTTCGAAGAAGCCCGGAGGAAACTCCGGGCTTTTTTGTTTGGGGCCGGAAGGCTTTCGCTGTCGGAGCGCAGCTGTTTGGCTACTGGTTGGGAAACGTCCCATTTTCGTCATCTGCGGCCCAAGCCATAGGAGGGATGCCGCCTCTCGTGGTGCACCACCAAGATCCGCACTCGATCGCTCAAGATCCGATAGCAGACGGCGAAGGGAAAGCGCTTTAGTCTTGCACGACGGCGGCCGAGTGATGCCAACGGAAACCCTTGAGGATTTTTCCGGATTAGATCCAAGACATCTTCCAGTTCTTGGAAGAATTCGTCTCCCAGGCCTTCCTTGCGGGCGTCATACCATTCGCAGGCTTCGGTGACCTCCTGCTGCACGGCGCGGTGGAACGTGAGGGTCACGCGCGGCGTCGATGGAGAAAGCGGGCCATGAACTCGTCGTGGCTCATCTCCAGAGATGAGTCCTGATCCAGTTCCGCTTCGCGCCTATCAAGGAGGTCATCGAGCTCGGTTTCTTCGAGATGAGGCAGAGGTTTACCGATAGAGTCCCAGAGATGCGCTGCCACCCGGCGACGGTCGGCGTCATCGAGTTGCAGGGCCGCATCCATGATGGACTCGTAGCTTGCCTTCATGGACTACCTTTAGTGCAGAAACGGGCTGCTTGCAATGCTCGAGGTGTGCGGGGCGGATCCGACGGCCGTCACTTCAGCTCCGCTTCGGTCCAGGGGCGGCCGCTGCGGTCCTTGGTGGCTTCGCGGACTTTCTTCACTTCGGCAGGGGTGACGACGGGGGCCTTGTTGCTCCACTCGTTGCGGACGTAGGTCATCACGTCGGCGATCTTCTCGTCGGTGAACATCGGGTTCATGCCGAGCGCGGGCATGTCCGTGCTGGGCGTGTAGGTCTCGCCGGCCACGGTCACGGGACCGGTCATGCCGTGAAGGAGAATCTTCACCAGGGTCTCGGGCTTGCCGGTGATCCACTCGGAGCCATCAAGGGGCGGGCCGAGCTGGGTCACGCCGCTGCCGTCCGGGCCGTGGCAGCTGAAGCACACGGCTTCACCGGCGTAGAGCGCCTTGCCGCGGGTCCACGAGGCAAGCTCCGCGCCCTTGAGGCCCGGGCCTTGGGTGTCGGGCTTGGCGTTCTTCTCACCTTGCTCCAGCCATCCGGCGAGCGCCTTGTCCTTCGGATCGGCGAGCTTCTTGAATTCGGCTTCGTGGCCGTGCAGGCCGGAGATGGCGGCCTCGCGGATGAAGCGGGCCTTGGACTCGTCCTTCAGCAGCTTGGCCAGCGCCTCAAGGGCCTTCGGCGTGCCGACCGGGCCCAGCGCGCGGGCGAGGTAGGGAGCGTCTTCGATCTCGGCTGGCTTCAGGGAAACGAGGATCGGTTCCAGCTTGGAGAGCTCGGAGGCATCCAAGCGCGTGGTAGCCCAGAGTGCGGAAGCTTGGACCTTCGCGTCCTTGTCCTTCAGCGGAGCGGCGAGATGCTGGGCCTTCAGCGCGCCCATGCCTTCGAGCGTCCAGAAGGCATGCACGCGGGCGACCGGGCTGCCATTGGCCGCGAGCTTCTCCAGGAAGGGGATGGTGGCGGCATCCTTGCGCTGGACGAGGACGCGTTGCGCGGTTTCGCGATGCCATGCGTTGTCGTGCATGAGCATCTTCACGAGATCGAGACCCTGCAGCGCGGCGATGTCGGTCTTGGGCTCCAGCTTACCGGAAGTACTACGAATGCGGTAGATGCGGCCGTGACCCAAGCCCGGCTTGTCGAGGCCGCGGGCAAGGTGCTGCTGGCGCAGGTAGCTGGTCTGGTAGGTCTTGTGCTGGATGATGCCGTGATACATGTCCACCAGGTAGAGCGAGCCATCCGGCGCGGAGTAGACGTTCACGGGGCGGAAGCGCTCGTCGGTGGAGGCCAGGAATTCCTTCTCCCCGAGCGGATGCGTGCCGCCGGGCTTGCCGTCCTTCTCGGTGATCTTGATGGCCTTCACCAGGTTCGCGCAGGACTCGGTGCTGAATCCCATGCCGTACCAGTCCTTCGGGAAATTCGTGCCGCGATAGACGGTGATGCCCGCCGCCGCGGTGCAGTTGATCAGCTTGTGCGTCTTCGGATCGAGGGTCTGCTCCTTGTAGCCGTTCTCCTTCGACATGTAGGCGCGGTTGATCGCGGGGGTAACGCGGATCGGCCAGGTGCGGTTGCTGCCCAGCGCGTTGTTGTCGTTGAACTTCAGCTTCACCGCCTGGTTCCCTTGCAGGAGATTCGGCGCGAGGCTCTCGCCGAAGAGGAAGGCGGAGTTGTGATTGTGGTAGAGGCGGCCCCAGTCGTCGCGGGCGATGCCCCACTGGCCGCGGAAGGTGGTGTCCTCGATCTGCCACTTGTCGCCATTGCGGCGCAGGCGCTTGTCGGACTTCGCGAGGTAGAGGTAGTTGTCCAGATTCGGCATCAGCCCGTTCGGCTTGTGCTCCACGTTGCCGCCGCCGTTGAACTTGCCATCGATCACCACGGCTTCGCCCACGGGCGTCAGGCCATCGCGCTTCTGCCAGCAGAGGCGGTTCTCATCGAGGAAGAGAATGCCGTCGTTGTAGACGCAGACCGCGCGGGGCAGCAGCACCTTGTCGAGGAAGACAGTTTTCTTGTCCGCCTTGCCATCGCCATCGCTGTCTTCCAGCACGCTGATCCGGCCGAGCGGCTCGCTCTCGCCCTTGCCATCGATGTCCGGCATGTAGCCGCGCATCTCGCAGACCCAGATGCGGCCCGCGGGATCGAAGTCGAGGCAGACCGGCTTCTCCACCAAAGGCTCGGTGGCCACCGGTTCGATCACGAATCCCGGGGCGATCTGGAAACTCTTCAGCGCCTGATCCACCGGCAGGACCGGGGAGGGCGGGATGAGGTCCTCGGGCACGACGGGGTCCATATTTCCGTGCTCCTTCTTGTCGCCCTGCTGGGCGGAAAGAGACAGGGTGCCGAGGGCGAAAGCCGCGAAAGTCGGTAGGCGCATGGGTTTGCGGAATACGGGTGCGTTTCGGCGGATCTTCGATAAGTCCGGCGAAAAGTCAAAATTTGTATGACAGGATTTCGAGGGTTGGTGTACGCCCGAGAGGGAAGTCGCACGCTTTTAGTTTCGTCAGGCGAAGTCGTTTGGCTAGCCTGCATGCATGCAAGATGCGGAGTCCTTGGATACGGTGCTCGGGCATTCGCGGCGGGAGCGTCCGGAGCCTCTGCCGGTGGACTTCGCGGCCAGCGTGATCGGGCGCCTGAAAGCCGAGCGACGGCGGAAGAAGGAGCCGGTGCTGAGCTTGGCCATCACGGCGATGGCGGCGGTTGTCACGGCTCTGGCGATCAGTTTGGGCAGCGCCGCTCCGGAGAAATCCACCGCTCCACCCCGCCTGTCGGTCTTCGGCAAGCCCGCAGTCCAAGCGCCTTTTGATACTCCATGAGCATGGGGCGGGCTCGATTCCTGTGGGTTGCTGTCACGGTGCTTTTGGCGGCGGGGACCTCGCTGCTGGTCCTGCGCCTTGTGGATCATCCGGAGCACGACAAACGGCATCACGGTCACGGCTCGCACTCGGAGGCGGACTTTCACGCATGGATGCACGAGCAGCTTTCCCTCACTCCCGCCCAGCACGATGCCTTGGAGCCAGTGGAGACCGCCTTCGAGAAGGAGCGGCTAGACCTGCGGAACGAAATCTCCGCCGCAGGGCGCGCGCTCGCCGATGCAGTGCGGCAGGGGAAGGCGGAATCCCCGGAGGTGGAGGCCGCCCTCAAGCGCCTGAATGCGGCCCAAGCCGAGCTCCAACGCGCGACTCTCGATCACTTCTTCGCGATGAAGGAGCACCTTGATCCCGCGCAGGCGGAGAAGCTTTTGCAGTGGACCCATGACAGTATCCTCCCTGACTGAGATCGCGGCGCTTGCAGGGCTGCCTGCGATCACTGCGGATGAGGCGGCGGAGCGGGAGCTGATTCGCGCGGCGCAGACGGGCTGCGAATCGGCCTTCTGCGAGCTGATCGAGCGCCACCAGCAGCGGATCTACCATTTCTGCTTTCACTACCTGCGGGATGCAGGTGATGCGCGCGAAGCCTGTCAGGATACTTTCATCCGGGCGCATCGTGCGCTGGCATCGTTCAAGCCGAAGGCGCGGCTGGGGACATGGTTGTTCCAGATCGCGCTGAATCTCTGTCGCGATCAGTTGAAGTCAGGGCGGGCCAAGCAAGAACGGCTAACGGATTCCGAGGACGCGTGCTTGAGAGAGATGGCCTGCTCGCGTCCCAGCCCGGACGAGGTGGCGGTGAGGCATGCGGATCTCGTGAAGTTGGATCGCGGTTTGGCTCAGTTGCCGCCGGGGCTACGGGACGTGCTGGTGCTGTCTTGCCTGGAGGGCTTGAGCCACGGCGAGTGTGCGGTTATCCTGAAATGTTCCGAGCGTGCGGTGGAGGGGCGGCTTTATCGGGCGCGGGAGAAGCTGGCGGCGTGGTGGGGCGGGGAGGAACGCTAGTTTTGTTCGGGGCTAGAAATGTCTTCCCGCACCAGAAGCTTGGTCGGATAAGGACTCATGACTGCCACTCCAGCGCATTTGAAGGCCCTCTTGCTTTCTTGTGGGATGTATCTTCTGACCGTTTCTCATGCAGATGCTCATCGAGACACCAAGTTGAAGATTGCCGGGGATCAAATCACCGGCCTCCCTGAGCAGTACAGTCCCTGCGTGATCCTCCCCGACAAGAACCAGCTCTCCATTAAAGGTAGGGTTCTCGAGCTTCCCAAGTTTCTGCGTGGGATCTTATCGTCGAAGAAGAGTGTCAATGATGCCGGAGACGCCGTCTTCGAGGTTGGTGTGCCTTGGCTAATGTCCGTCTCGGGATCGTGGAATCATGACAAATCCGACGAGGGATCTCTTCCGGATTACATGATCATCGAATTCCATCCGGAGGGCAAAGACTACCACTTCAGGGTTGCCGTCAGGTTGGAGGATCCTGTTGTTGTCGGGACGGAGGTTGTCCTCACCACGTTTTCCAAGAGCGATGGGGACACATGGGTTGGCTCCAAGAAGGTCTCTGAAGGGCTTTCATCTACACAGATGCCGCTGATCCTCGGGGAAGCTTCCGAATTGGACTGGAACCGTGGAAGAAAGGACGCTTCTCAGTAAGATCCAAGAAGGAAAAGGGGCGCGAGACGCACCCTCTCCTTGGGCGGGCATGTGACGAGATCGTTTTTATCATGGGATCTCCGCGGGCGACTCGTTCCAGAACGTGATGCCCCTTTCTCTTCGCTCCTCTCTTCGCCGTTCCATCCTCGCCCTCGCGCTGCTGACGGGGGTGGCTGCTGCCCAAGATGCGCTCGAACCCATCGTGGTGACGGGTAAGGCGGAGAACCTGCTCGGTGAGGCGCAAGCCGCCTCGCAGGGGCAGTCCTCACGGGAGGAATTGTTGGAGCGGCCGTGGCTGCGCCGTGGCGAGTTGCTGGAGACGGTGCCCGGGCTGATCGTCACGCAGCACTCCGGCGATGGTAAGGCGAACCAGTATTTCGTCCGCGGCTACAATCTCGATCACGGCACGGATTTCGGGACCTTCGTGGATGGCATGCCTGCGAACTACCGGGCGCATGCCCACGGGCAGGGCTACACGGACTTGAACTTCATCATCCCGGAGTTCGTCGAGCGGCTCGACTATCAGAAAGGACCCTTCGCCGCGCATCGTGGTGACCTGAGCACGGCGGGCTCCGCGGAGTTCATCCTGGTGGACGAGCTGCCACGCGGCTTCGCGGGCATCACCATGGGCGAGGACAACTACTGGCGCGGGGTTTTCGGCGATTCGGTGGCGCTGGGTGGAGGCGTGCTGACCTATGGTGGCGAAGCGAGCTGGTATGAGGGGCCGTGGGCACTGCCGGAGGATGTTCACCGCTTCAACGGCCTACTGCGCTGGCACAAGGGGGATGAAGACAACTACTTCAATGTCACCCTGATGGGATCGCAGGGCGAGTGGCGTGCCACCGACCAGATCCCGCTGCGGGCGGTGCAGGCGGGCCAGCTTGATCGCTTCGGCTTCATCGATCCGAGCAATGGCGGGCAATCGCAGCGCTACTCGCTTTCGACCAACTTCGGGATGCGCGAGGGCGACTTCGTGGTGCGCGGCAAGGCTTACGCGGGCTACTACGATCTCGATCTGTTCTCGAACTTCACCTACTTCCTTGATGACCCGGTGAATGGCGACCAGTTCCGCCAGAGCGATGCACGGGCCTTCGCCGGGGCGGACATCGCGGTGGATTTCGAGAATCGCAGCCTCTTCGGTGCGGAGACCACCTACACGGTGGGCTTCCAGACGCACAATGACTGGATCAGCGACCTCGGTCTGGCACGCACGCGCTTCCGCAACGATGTGACCCCGGTGCGCGAGGACGACGTCTTTACCGGCAGCTATTCACTCTACGTGCAGGCGAAGACGAAATGGAACGACTGGTTCCGCACGGAGGCGGCAGTGCGTGGCGATCTCTTCGCCTTCGACGTGAACAGTGACCTGGCAGCCAACAGCGGCAGCGACATCGACGGCATGGTGGTGCCGAAGCTGAACTTGATCTTCGGCCCATGGCACGATCATGAGCTCTACCTGAACCTCGGCGGCGGCTTCCATAGCAACGACGCCCGCGGCGTGACGCTGAAGGTCGACCCGAATACGGGCACGCCCGCCGCTGCGGTGGATCCGCTGGTCCGCACTTGGGGCACGGAGCTGGGTGTGCGCAGCCAGTGGTCGGACTGCCTGACCACCACGGTGGCGCTCTGGGCGCTCTTCAACGATTCCGAGCTACTCTACGTGGGCGATGCGGGGAACGTCGATGCCGGCCCGCCGACGACGCGCTATGGCGTCGAATTCGCGGCCTACTATCGTGTGGCGGATTGGTTCAGCTTCGATGGCGAGGTCTCGCTGGCGGAGGGGCGCTACAATGATATTTGGGCGACCGGTGGCCCGTGGATCGAGAACCAGGTGCCGGTGGTGGTTTCGAGCGGCTTCACGCTTGGCGAGGAGCGTGGACTCTTCGGCGCGATGCGGGCGCGCTATTTCTCGGAGCGCCCGCTGACGGCGACCAAGGGCGTGCAGAGCAGCGATTCCTTTCAAGTGAATGCCCGGGTGGGCTACCGCTGGGAGAGCTGCGAAGTGGCGCTGGATTGCCTGAACCTGCTCGACCGAGCGGACAACGACATCGAGTATTACTACGCGTCCCGCCTGCCGGGTGAGGGCGCGGCGGGGGTGGAGGATATCCACTTCCACCCGGCGGAGCCCCGCACGCTGCGGGCGAGCGTGACCTGGTACTGGTGAGGCAGGGAAGGGGCTTGAGAAACCCGGCGGAGGATGCATGGTTTCGGGACGATGAAACCCGTCTTCTATATCATTCCTGTCGCTTTCGTGCTCGCGGCCTGCAAACGCGACGAAACCGTCAACGCGCCGAAGGCGGTGGAAGTGGATGAGCAGGCGGTCGTTGTGACCGAAGAGGCGGTGATCGTGTCTGAGGAAGGGGCGGTGCCGAAAGCCGTGATCGTTCCGGAATCCTCCCTGCACTTTCCCTCGGGGAATGCGGTCGCTCAGGGCGTGGGGGCAGAGGAAGGCGTGGTGGCACCCGTTCCTCCTGCCCCTCGCAAGCGTTTGGCCCAAGTGGTGGATAAGGTTGGCCAAGGCTTGGAAACCGCCGGTCAGAAGACCCAGGAAGCGGCTGCGGTGGCCGAGAGGCGGACAGAGGACGCCCTCGGTATCGCGCGGGAGAAGACGGAGACGGGGCTGCGGAACGCGGCGGGCGCGACCGGAAATTTCCTGAAGAAGGCGGGAGAGAAGATCGAGGAGAAGGCGAAGGAAGCGGAAGAGCGTTGAGCGGTCTATGAGCCGGGTTTGACGGGAGGGTTGCGTGACGCGCTTCCTATTCATCGACACGCAGGAAATAAGCAGGTCGGCTTGGCATGGGCGGTGCCTTTAGGGCGGTGCACCCTAGAGCCACCTGTTTTGAGTCGATTCCACTGCTTTCGTCCGCTTTCGATACCGCTTCTCCTTGTCCACGCGTGCTTGGCTTCCGAGGTCATTCCGACGGATTTGCAGGGTGAATCGGACCTGATCGACGAGGTGAGCTACGGGAGCCTGAGTCTCCCGGCTAGGGGCGAGCTCGAAATGGAGATCGATAGCGCGACGGGCCGGGCCGACCGGATCGAAGTGGCGGGTGATGTCTCGCTGGGCGATGCGAGGCTCCAGCTCAAAGACCTTGGTGACTCCCTGCTACCCCCGGGGACAAAGTTGACCCTGATCGCTTACAGCGGCAGCCTGAACGGTCGATTTTCAAATGTAGCGGATGGGGAGAAGCTAGCCGCGGGTTTGAATACCTTCACCCTGAGGTATGCGGATGGCGGTGCCGTGACGCTCTCGACCCCGGCGCCGGGCGAACACGGATACAATGCCTGGGCCGCGCGAATGGGGCTGGATGCCGAGGATGCGGAGCCCACAGCCGATCCCGACCATGACGGCCACATGAACCTGATGGAGTTCGCACTGGATGGAAGACCGGGCTCGTCCGCCACGGGCGGCAAAGTCTCCACCACCCTGGCGGTGACCTCCGATGATGTGAATTCACTGGTCATCACCCTGCCGGTGCGGGCGGGTGCGGTCTTTCCCGGCAGCGGCCCGATGGTCTCGAATCCGGTCGACGGAGTGATCTACACGGTGGAGGGATCGGCGGATCTCCCGGAGTTCGGAGCGCTGGCCCTATCCGAGATCGAGCCGCTCGGGGTGGAGGTGATGCCTGAGCTTTCCGAGGGATGGGAGTACCGGAGCTTCCGGACCGAGAGTGATGCCGATCTGGAGACGGCGTTCCTGAGGGTGCGGGTGGATCCTGCTCCTTGAGCCGACGGCCGGATTGCTACGGGATGTATCGTACTTTGGATCCCGTGTGAACGTTCCTTCACGGTAAATTCATCGTCAAGAAGGCGTCGCGAATTGACCTCGCGCGGGGCGCTGGTGTGCGATGAGGTATGGCCAGTTTCTCGTCGCGCCCTTTGTTCCGTGTTCTGGCACTGTGCATCGCACTCGGTGCCAGCGGGGCCTACGTGTGGAAGCGCCAGCAGAGGGCCGCACCAGCGCCGCCACCTCCGGCGGAGAGGGTGGCGGAGGACGAGGCGATCGACCTGGAGGAGGTGTTGATGTCGAGTTCCAAGTCCGCACAGATCTTCCGCGATCCGGATGAGGACGGGAAGGGCAAGCGGACCGTGCTTCCGAGTTCGAAGCTGGGCATCATGCCCGAGATGGAAGAGGATCAAGCTCCCGATGAGACGCGCAAACGCTTGCTGCCGGGGTCCAAGAATATCGACGCCGTGATCGAGTGGGGTGATCTCCAATCGCGGGACGAGATCGAGAAGAATTGGGAAGATGCGAGCAAGTTGCCGGAGCCTCCTCCCGAGGAGGATGAGCAATGAACTGGCCCGGCATGCTGCTGGGCACGGGGGCGAGCTTCCTCTTCCTCTGCCTGATCTTCCGTCCGCTGGAGATGGCCTTTCCGGCGAGGAAGGGGCAACGCTTTTTCCGGCCGGAGTGGTGCGTCGATCTGTGCTTTTTCCTCGGGCAGTATCTGCTCTGGGGTGGTTTGGTGGTGGGCTTGCTGACGCTGGGGGCGGACTATCTGGATGGTCTGGTGCCGCAGTCCTTCCGTGCCATGGTGGCGGGTCAGCCGTGGTGGCTGCAGGTGATCGAGGTGATCCTGCTGAGCGATTTCTTCGTCTACTGGGGCCATCGCTTGCAACATCGCGTGCCCTTCCTGTGGCGCTTCCACTCGATCCATCACAGCGCCGAGCATCTCGACTGGCTCGCGGCGCACCGCGAGCATCCCCTGGATACCGTCTACACAATGGGCCTGATCAATCTGCCCGCCTTCCTTCTCGGCTTCCCGTTGGAGACTCTAACAGGATTGATCGCCTTCCGCGGGATCTGGGCGATCTACATCCACTCGAACGTGCGGCTGCCGATCGGGCCGCTGCGCTGGTTCATCGGAGCGCCGGAGTTGCATCACTGGCATCACGACCGCGCACGGGATGCGGGGAACTATGCGAATATCTCGCCGCTGATGGACATCCTCTTCGGCACCTACCGCTGTCCGGATCACGAGCCGGAGGCCTTCGGCATCAGGGAGCAAATTTCGCGGAACTATCTCGGGCAGATGCTGCATCCTTTTCGGCAGAGGGGCTGGGCTTCCGCGGTCGCGGCGGATTCAACGGGCGTGCATTCGGATCCGGGATCGGATCCGGTCCATAGCGATTCTCCCCGCGTGTCCCGCGGCTGAGCCCGCACTCCAGGAAATTGACTACCGCGCCGATCAGCGGGATGAAGGTGAGAATGAGCCAGTTGGCCGAGCGGTTCTGGTCGTGCCAGCGCTTCGCCAGCACGGCGAGCTTCATCCAGAGCAGGGGCAGGTAGGCGGCGATCATGGCCAGCGCCTGCCAGGGCGGGCCGCCGCGGAGATCCTCGGCGCGGGGCAGGGCGGAGGGCGAGATCACCCGGACCTCGGCCATGGAGTAAAGCTCCCGGAAGACGAGAGCGACGGCGAGGTTCAGGGGGACCGAATAAACCCAGTAGGTGCGCCGGGGGATGCGGCCCTTGAAGGAGAATAGCACCCGGTAAAAAGACATCCCCCGCTCCTGCGTTACCGGCAGGGCGGGGGATTGATACGGATTGAATTCCGCCATTGTCGCAACCATGGCACATGGCCGTGGCTCCGGCAAATGGGGGTGATCAGCTCAGGTCGGGTCGTTGCCGTACTGGTTCGGGCCGACGGTGCCGCGGAGGCAGCCGCATTCCACGAAGCTCCAGATCGGACCGACGATCGGCACGAGGGCGATCAACACCCACCAGCCGGACTTACCGCGGTCATGCCAGCGCTTGACCCCCAAGGCCAAGCCGACCCAGATCATCGGAATATAGAGAAGACCGGCGAGAAGGAAGAACAGGCCGCCGCCGCTCGGTGCGCCGGTGGTCGGATCAACCGACGGCCCGAGGATGGCCCCGAGAATACCGATGATGATCCCGAGTCCGATTCCTACAGCGAGGCCCCAGAGCCAGTAGACGCGGCGCGGAATGCGCCCTTTGAAGGAAAAGAGGATCTCCTTGGCGCTCTCTTTCGAGATTGCCGGAAGAGCGTGGCTGGCCTGGGAGGGCGTTTGATATGGGTCTGGTGCACTCATACACCGTGTTAGGTGACATGAAGTTGCACTTTCGGCAATGTCAAAGGTATCCCAACCTTGTCACGCGTGCTGGAGATATCTCTGCTGCGCCTCGGTCTCCGGATTCTGGGGCACCGCTTCGTTGGCCGCGTTGGTATCGGCGAGCAGTTCCTCGCGGAACTTCGCGATGATCGCTTCCACCGGCCAGGAGGAGGCCTCACCGAAGGCGCAGATGGTGCGGCCGTCGATCTGATAGGCCACGCTCTCCAAGGTCGCCACGTCCTTCGGCGAAGCTTCGCCAGCGACGATGCGGTCGGAGATCTTCTTCATCCACATGGAGCCCTCGCGGCAGGGCGTGCACTGGCCGCAGGATTCGTGGGCGTAGAAGGTGTTCAGGTTGTTCAGCACCCAGGACATCTTGCGGGTGTTGTCCATGACGATCACCCCGCCGGAGCCGGCCATGGAGCCGCAGGCGGCGAGGGAGTCGAAATCCATCGGGATGTCCCAGAAGCTCAGTTCCCGGGTCGTGCCGTCGGGGTTCTTCAGGTTGAACTTCTCATCGCAGCGCAGGATCTTGGCGGAGGAGCCGCCGGGGATCACGGCCTTGAACTCGCGTCCGTCCTTCGGACCGCCGCACATGTCGTAGAGTAGCTCGCGCATGGTCACCTTGCCCACCTCGACTTCGAAGTAGCCGGGCTTCTTCACGTCGCCGGAGACGCAGAGGATGCGGGTGCCGGTGTTGTTCTTCACGCCCAGCTTGGCGTATTCCTCGCCGGTCATGCGCACGATGTGCTTCACGTGGCAGAGAGACTCCACGTTGTTCACGATCGTGGGGCACATGTAGAGGCCCAGCGCGGCGGGGAAGTAGGGCGGCTTGATCCGCGGGTAGGCGCGCTTGCCTTCCAGCGATTCGATCAGGCCGGTCTCCTCACCGCAGATGTAGGCGGCGGCACCACGGTGCACGTAGATCTCCACATCGAAGCCGGAGCCGAGGACATTCGGGCCGACGAAGTTCTTCTCGCGGGCTTCCTGGATCGCGCGCTCGAGGATGAGAGCAGCTTCCGGGAACTCCTCGCGGATGTAGATGTAGGCCACCTTCGCGCCGACGGCGAAGCAGGAGATGACCATGCCCTCCACCAGCTGGTGCGGATCCTGATGGACGATGTAGCGGTCCTTGAAGGTGCCCGGCTCGGATTCGTCGCAGTTGCAGATCAGGTAGACCGGCTTGGTGTTGTTCGGCGGGATGAAGGTCCACTTCAGGCCGGTGGGGAAGCCCGCACCGCCGCGGCCGCGCAGGCCGGCCTTCTTCACTTCCTCCGTGATCGCCTTGGGCTCCATGCCCAGCGCCTTCTTCAGGTCCTCGTAACCGCCATCGCGCAGGTAGCAGTCGATGGATGGATCCCAGCCCTCGCGATCGACGTTCTTGAAGATGAGTCGGTATTCGCGGGAGTCGGGTTGCTTGCCGGCTTTGTAGGTGATCATCGGCTTACGATGCGGGAAGGCTGTTAGGGAAAAGGGGATCAGTCCGGATACTTGCCGAGGAGCTCCTCCGCCTTGTCGGCAGAGACCGCTTCGTGGAAGTCATCGTTCACCAGGCACACGGGGGCCGTGCCGCAGGAGGCGAGGCATTCGGCGAATTCCACCGACCACTTGCCGCAGGGCGAGACGGTCACCGGGTGATGGTGGGCATCCGCTTCACTGCGGTCGATGCCGGTCAGTTCGCAGAGCTTCTCCATCAGTTCGTGGGAGCCGCCCATCGCACAGGAAAGGGTGCGGCAGACCCGGATGTGGAACTTGCCCGGAGCGGACTGGCGGAAGCCGGGGTAGAAGGTAACCACTTCCAGCACCTTGATCGGCGCGATGCCCAAGCGCTCGGCGGTCCAGTCGATCGCCTCCGCGGAGATGAAGCCGTGGTGGTGCTGGATGAAATGAAGCAGGGGCAGGACGGCGGAGCGCTTCTGGTCATCCGGGAACTGGGCCAAGCGCTTCTCCGCCTCCGCCTCAAGGGCGGGAGTGGGCAGGAACGCGGGGAAGAACTTCGAGCCGGGCGTCTCGTGCGAGGCGACGTTTTCTTCGAGAATGGAGTGGGACATTTGCAGGTGATCCTTGGGTGGCTGCAGGGCTCAGCGGTCGCATTCGCCCATAACGAAATCCAGCGATCCGAGCACGGCCGGGATGTCGGAGATCATATGTCCGGGCAGTAGGATCGACAGCGGGGAAAGGTTGCAGAAGGAGGGGCTGCGGATCTTCAGGCGATGGGGTACGCCGCCGCCCGTGGAATGAATGTAGAAGCCGAGTTCCCCCTTCGGGTTCTCCGCGCCGAAGTAGACTTCGCCCGGAGGAGCATCGATGCCCTGGGTGGCGACGATGAAGTGGTGGATGAGCTCCTCCATGGACATCAGCACCTTCTCCTTATTCGGCAGCATGCTCTTGCTCTCCGCGAGGTTCACGGGGCCTTCCGGCATGGTGTCGAGGACCTGCTTGCAGATCTTGATCGACTGGCGGATCTCTTCCATCCGGACCTGATAGCGGGCGTAACAATCGCCTTCTTCAGCGATGATCACATCGAAATCGTATTTCTCGTAGCCTAGGTAAGGGCGATCCTTGCGCAGGTCGCGCGAGACGCCGGAGGCGCGGAGGTTCGGCCCGGTAAGGCCCCAGGCAATGGCAGCTTCCTTCGAGATCACCCCGATATCGCACATGCGATCCTGATAGATCTTGTTCTTGTCGAGGAGCTTGGAGACTTCCTCGATCGTGGCAGAGCATTCGTCCAGGAACTTGCGGACCGCTTGCTCGAAGCCGGCGGGCATGTCGCGGAGCTGGCCGCCCACACGGGTGTAGGAGGTGGTGAAGCGGGCGCCGGTGAGCTGCTCGCAGAGATTGTAGATCTTCTCGCGCTCCGTGAAGGTGTAGAGGAACACGGTCATCGCGCCCACATCCATGGCGCAGACTCCCACCCCGAGCAGGTGGGAGGAGATGCGGGCCAGCTCGCAGCACAGCACGCGCAAGGCCTGACCGCGCGGCGGCAGCTCCCAGCCCATCAGCTTCTCCACGGCGCAGGCGTAGGCCACGTTGTTTGCCAGCGGGGCAAGGTAGTCCAGCCGGTCCGTGTAGGGCACGAACTGGTTGTAGTGCATGTTCTCCGCGATCTTCTCATCACCGCGGTGCAGGAAGCCCACGTCCGGGTCCGCCTTGGTGATGATCTCGCCATCCAGCTCCAGGATCAGGCGTAGCACGCCGTGGGTCGCGGGGTGGGAGGGTCCCATGTTCAGGACCATCTTTTCGCCCATCAGGTCCGTCGTCTCCTCATGGTACTCAGCGGCCTTCGCCGCGACGTCGGGGGCTTGATATTCGGTCGTGGAGGTGCTGCTCATGGAAATCCCGGCCCCGGAATCAGGCCCCAAGTGCGCCCCTCGGGCAAGGCAGTTTGTGAAATTTTTCACAAAGTCCTCCGGGTTTGGTTTGTGAGTTCCGCGTGAATCTTCCGCGGGGCTGCCGGAAACGATTGATTGGCTGCGGAATGCTGCGCTTTTCGGGAGGAATGAAGCGCTGGTGGATTCTTCTAATCGTGTGTGGGGCCGCCCGCGCCGCGGAGGTGAAGGAGGAGCTCGTGACGCATGCCGGGACCCGCTTCCGGGTGGTGCGGCTGGAGCCAGCCCGGGTCGGTTTGGTCTGGAAGGACGGCTCCGGGGAGACCTATTCCACCTTCGACCGGGTCCAGTCGGACTTCGCCCGCCAAGGGAAGAAGGTGAGATTTCTCATGAACGCCGGGATTTACGAGCCGGGCGGAGTGCCCAGCGGCCTGCATATCGAGGGTGGGCGGATGCTGCGCCCGGCCAACCAAGCGGAGGGAAAGGGGAACTTCTTCCTGAAGCCAAATGGCATGGTGGCAGGCTTCGCGAACGGCAAGGCCCGGATCGGCACGCCGGAGAGCTGGGATGCGTGGTCGAAATCCGGAGGCCCGAAGGTTGTCGACGCCGCTCAATCCGGGCCCCTGCTTCTGATTGCGGGCCAGCGGCATCCGGCCTTCCGGGATGGCTCTGATAGCCGCCTGCATCGGAATGGCGTGGGCGTGGATGGGGAAGGTCGGCTGGTCTTCGCTATCACCGCGCCGGGGGAGAGGGTGAATTTCTGGGATTTCGCGGGTCTCTTCCTGAAGCTCGGCTGCCAAGACGCGCTGTTCCTGGATGGAGATATCTCGCAGATGACAGTGAACCCGGATCGGCCGGTCCCGAGCAACCGCTTCGGCGCGATGTTCGTGGTGGCGGAGTAGCTCTCAGTCCTCGAAGCGCAGGCGATAGTAGCGGCGGTCTTCGGCGGGGAGTTCGACGCCTTGATGCGTGGGCGTGTCGACGGGGGCGAAGAAGAAAGAGCTTCCACGCGGATAGGCACGGAGTGCTTCTGGCGAGACTTCCCAATGGGTCAGGTCGCGGCTGGTTTCCAGGATGCCGGTGCTGTGCATCGGCAGGAAGGGGACGCGAAGGAGGAGCCTCGGGTCATTGCGGATCCAAGGATTCGGCAGGATCTGCAGCGAGGGTGGCATGGAACCGGCGCTGAGGGGATCGGTGCCGAAGCGATACTCCATGCGGTTGCTGCTGCCATCGCCATCGGAGTCGAGGTCGCCGGATCCTGCAGGCAAGCCGTGGCTTGCTTCCCACGCCGCGTAGTGATTCTCCGGTGACTCCACTTGGAGCGCCGTCACCCAGCCTTGCAGTCCGGTATTGGTGGCGTCTGCGACCGCATCGGCGAAGAAGCTGCGGTTCACTTCCATCAGGCGGAAGCTGACCTCATGGGTGCCAGCCGGGATTCGCACGGCCACCTCTTGCCAAGCGCCCTTGGTAGAGGCATCGACCCGGGCTTTCTCCTGGGCTCCTACCGAGATGGAGAGATGCTGGCTCATCCGTGTGACGCGATCACCAGGGACTGTAATAATCACGCGGCTGCTGGCGGACGCATGGTCGCTCCCGGCGAAGTCATCGAAGCAACGGGCGCTCAATTTCAGCATGGCCGGGCCGGTGATGGTCGTGCTCAGGGTCTTGCGGCCGGATGCCACGCGGGCCGCCCGGGTCCATCTGCCATCCGAGTCAAGCAGCGCCACGGGATGCCAAGGTACTTGCCCGCTGATCGGGTTGTCGCTCGCCAGTTCGAGCCCGCCCGCGGGGGCTGCCGCCTGGGCGAGGGAAGTGGCGGGAATCTTGCGGCTCTTCAGGCCATCGATCCATGCCTGAGGGTGTGGTTCGTAAGTGCCGATCGAGTGGGACCAGACCAGCGCATGCTCGCCGGCATTGATATCGAACTCCACCTGCGACCATTCCCCGGTGGGGGCGGGTAGCGGCAGGACGGAGCCATCCACGCTGAGGCTCAGTTGGCCCTCGCCGCTCTTCTTCCAGCAGAAGCTGACGCGAGCCGGGCCTTTGAGGGTGGTGAGGGCGATGTTCTCCTGATTCGTGTATTTCAGGAGCGACCACGCGAGGTCCTTCCCGACTTTTGCTTGGGACGAATCGAAGCCGAGCCAGCCATAGCCCGTGACGGCGGCCTTCGCCTCAATGGCTTGGGCAAGGGTCCGCGGCTTTAGATTGGGCGTGAGCGCGCCATCGAGGTAGGGCGCGGTTTCCCCGGATTCCGGATCATAGGCCCAGCGGCTGTAGCCACCGGGTGCGAGCATCGCGATAGCTTCGGTCCAGCCGGGCTCGGGGTTCGAGTAGATTTCCGAGGTACCCTCGTGATCGCTATGGAGCAGTCCGCCGGATGGGAAATCGGGCCGACCCCAGCGTAGCGAGAGAGGTCCGGTCTTGGCCGGAGAGAAGAAGTAGAGCTGCGCGTGCAGGCCGAGCGCCCAAGCATCCTGACCGCCCTCCATCACAAGGCTGCCGCCCTCATCCCCGATCTCGAGCGCGAAGATGCCGGGGGCATCGAGTGCGTCGGAGAGAGGTGTGATGCCTTTCACCAGTGTCATGCCACTCAAGCGCCAGACGGCATCGAAGGCCTGCGGATCGCCTGCTGCCGGTGGTGGCTGTTCCTCGTCCCATGGCTCGGTGACCCAGCGGAGTGTATGGGATCCGGCAGGCAGGGTGAGGCGCATGCGCTGCCATTCGTGTTCGCCCAGACGCAGCACGCGGCTGCCATCGACGAAGAGGGAAACCTGCGAGTCGCCTGCATCGGAATTGAAGCGCAGGTGGGAGTCCCAGGATAGCAAGCAGGGGCCCTTCACCACGGTCTGTGTCCATGAGCTGCGGTTGGGCAGGGTGCGCATGAGCAATGCGGGCGCGCCGTCGCGCCCACCACTGCCGAGACCCGTGGCGGGATTGCGGGAGTCGGTCTTCCACTTCTGCTTCGGCAGGCCCGCTGCCTGGGTGAGGGGGAGTGCCGGGGCCGGATTCCAAGTCACCAGATCCACCGCTCCACCGGCGAAGTCCAAGCCGGAGCCCTGGGGATTCCGCAGCGTGAGGCGGATCTTATGCGGTCCGCTGCCGGTGATCCATTGCTCGTTCCAAGTGAGCCCGGAGATAACCACGGGCACGCCATCGATGCTGAGTTCCCAGAAGTCCCAAGGATTCGAGGGGACCTCGTGACCCGCGAGCGGGCGCAGCCAGAAATCGAAACTGCCCGGGCCGTCCACGGTAGCTTCCAGCCAGGCTTCCCCACCCAGCGGCACGGCCGCGCCCGCCGAGCTGCCGCCGTGGGCTCCAGGATCAAGGTTGAAGGTGAAAGGCGTGGCTGCCGAGGTGGTCCACCGAACTCCGGGAAGGCTGTCGAGCGCCTCGTTCAAGCGGTCGGGCGAGTACGAGGTCCATCGTACTTGGTCCAGGTGGATCCGCAGCATGGTGCCGCCTAAGGAGCTCACCACCCACTCCAAGAGTGCGGGGCCGGGCTCCGGGATCTCGATGGAAACCTGATCGGGACTCACGAATACAAGGTCTCTCGGGACGCCATTGACAAGGAACTGGATGCTATCTCCCGATCCTCCGCCGTAGGTGGCCCAATTGAAAACGATGCGGCCGGGCCCGTAAACGGAGGTGGCCAGGCGCGATTCCTCACCGGCGGCAAGCTGCGGGGACACGGCGAAGTCGTCCGTGGCTTCCCGCGAGGTGCCCACCCACGGGAGTTCCGGGCCGCTATGCCAGATCAGGTAGGGATCGTCCAAGGCCTCTGTTAGGTCGACGTCGAGAACCGGGGTGAAGCGGATCTTGTCGAGGGCGAAGCGGGGATTCTCCTGGTTACCGTTGATCGCGAACGACCACTTCACGCGATGCAGGCCGGGCGGGAACCAGACCCGCTCGCTCTTCCAGCCGGATTCATCGGAGGTCCAGCGGACCAAATACAGGCCGGCATTGGTGGCGCTCTGCATGTGGAACCCGGGCGGGAAAGAGCTGTTGTGCACCGTGCGATCGTTGAACCAGCGGAAGTCGAGGAAGCCGGGACCCTCGAAGGCGGTCTCCACGGTGCCCGTGTCTTCATCGGAGAGGAGGGTCGTGTTCCCCTCGGTATCCGGCATGCCGGTGACGGTTCGCCAGAGGCCGGTCGTAAGGAGGACGGGGAGATTCGTCTCCGTGGCAGGCAGCCAGTCGCCGGGCTCGGCCAAGGGCTCGATGCTGATCCGCGAGACTTCGACAACCCCATCCTCACCTCCGGTAAATCGTTTGGCCACACCCTCGATGAGGTGCTGCCCTGCCGGAACCTCGAGGATCATTTTGCCGTATTGCAGGTAGGTCTCGGCCACCGTCAGGGGCAGGCCGTCCATCGTGATGGAGAAGTTGGCGAAGCTCGTGCCATTCACGCCGATGACGACTTTGGCCGGGCCATTTACGGGGAAGCGGAGGCTGGCGGTAGGCGCGGTGCCGGTGAGATTCGTGCGGACGGCGTAGGTGCCGGTGGAGGGCGAAGCCACGATCTGCCAAGGGGCGGGCCCGCCCGATGCCACCACACCGGCCGGGAGAGGGAAGGCCGCGGCGATATCCGCAGGCGGACTGATCAAGCGCAGTCGATGGATGCGCGATGGATAGCCCGTGGCGCTGAGTCGGAGCGAGTGCTGGCCCGGCGGGAGCAGATAGGTGCCGGTCATCCCATTCGGAGTCAGCCCGTCGGGCACGCCTGTCCAATCGCGCTCCTGACCATCGACATGCAGTTGGAGGCTGCTGCGGTGTTCCACCACGAGCAAGCTGCCTCCCTCCACGGTGGTGGAGATCGCGCTGTTCTCCGGCAGCACCACGAGCGAATCGTTGGATCCGCCGGGGCCGGCCACGCCGAAAGGCAGCTTGCCGGATTGTTCGTGCTTGGCCCAAGTCAGGCCGGGGGTCTTCAAGGCTTCCGCGATGGCCAGTTCGGGCAGGATCTCGACTTCGTCCACGGCCATGTCGAAGGAGCCGCGCCCGGTGAGACCGGAGGCAGGGCCGCCATTCCACTCGGCGAGGTGGCTTCCAGCCGGGACAGGGAGGAGATTCCGGTTCCACTGGTCCATGTCGAGCGCCTGCCAAGCACCGCCATTCAGACGGAAGCTAGCCAGACCGTTCCCGCGCCGCAGATAGCTATAGCTCAGGATGCCCGGTCCTTGAAAATTGGCGCGCAGGGGCGGGCCGAGGAAGGGCTCGCTGGTTTGTGAGCGATCCACTTTGAGGTGAGACCATGCCGCTTTGCCATCAACGCGGGAGATGCCATCCCGTCCGATCCAGGCGTTCTCGCCATCGCTACTGAGACTGACTCCGGCGCCAGCGGCTGCCTCATTCAGGGGTAGCGGGGTGTAGGGCTCCCAAGTGGCATTGCCGAAGGCCAGGAGATACGGGTCGCCATTGATGGGGAGATACTCGCGATAGGCCTCCCAGCGGACGAAATGCTCCCCGGGACCTACTTCCGCACGTGGCGGATCATATCCTGTCTGCGTGGTAGCACCGGATTGGACCCCGTCGATGGTCACGCTGGTCCGGAAGAGTCCGGGTTCCGCGATCCAGCCCAGTCCCACCACGCCGGGGCCGGTGACGCGGGCTTCGATCAGGGTGGTCGTGCCCGCAGGGATGCCCCGGACCCTCAGTTGGGAGGGCTGGATGTCCCACACCGCGGATTCAAAGCTGTCGGCACTCCAGTCCGTGCCGGATGGAGCGTGCAAGGCTGTGGCCACCTGCTGGGGCGTGGGTGTTGCAGCCCTTGCCGGAACAGTGGCGAGGCAGAGGAAAAGGGGAACCCTGGAGACAAGGGGGAGGAGGGCCATGGGAGCGGATGCACGCAGGGCGGGCATGCCTTTTTGACCTCAGTCCGATAACTTAATCAAGCCGCGAGATATGTCCCGGGGCTTGGGGTCAGGACAGCAGGCGGCGGGCAGCCTTCAGGGTAAAGGCCCCGACGATCGAGCCGAGCAGGTCCGCTATGAAATCCGGCAGATCATTCCCGCTGCGACCGAAGACGAAGCTCTGGTGATACTCGTCCAGCGCGCCGGTGAGCCCGGCGGCGAGGATGGCGAGGAGGAGGATCCGCCGCCAATTCGGCGTGGCAGGCTGGAGGCGAAAAAAGAAGGCGGCAGCCACGAGGCCGCCGCCGAAGAAATAGCAGAAGTGGATCAGCTTGTCGCTGAACTTGAAGTCGAGGCCGGCCGGGAAGTGGCGGGCTTCGGACGAAAGGACCCACAGCGTGGCGAACCAGATGGCAAAGGCGGCGAGCCAGAGCCAAGGGCTGCGCAGGAGCTGCCGGATCCGCTTCACCTTACTGCTTGCGCAGCTCGTCTTCCAGTCGCTCGGCCAGCCACTGCTTCATCATGGACTGGTAGTTCAGGAAGCGGGAGCGGGCGATCCGTTTGATGCGGGAAAGCATCCGGGGATCGAAGCGCAGGGTGATGGTCGTGGACTCGCGGGAATCGGGCTCGTGCACGGAGCCGGACATCACGCGGGCGTCCAGTTCATGGGTGTCCCAGAAGCGGGCTTCGGCTTCCTCGTCGTCAAAGGCCGGGATATCCGACCAGCGGGTGATGGGCTGCATGGGCTGGCTCATTTGAACTCGGCGTATTTCCGCTCGTAGAATCGCTGTTCACCTTCCGTCATCGCGCGCGCGGTGATCACGCGGGTGCGCTTGCCATCCGTCCAGAAGCAGAGGAAGAGATAGCGGTCCGCCACGGTCCGCCCGAGGGCGTAGTAGCGGGACTCTGCCCCGTCGTGTTGATGGTCCGGAAGCAGGCGCACACCGAAGGGATCCTCGAGAGCTTCTTCCAGCTCGCGAGGTTTGATGGACTTCAGGTCGAAGTGGACGTCGATGAGGTCGAGTTCCATGGAAAACGTTTGCGGCCCGGAGAAAACACGCTTTGCGGGGAATGGGGAAGCGGAAAGGTCACGGAATGCCGTTTCTGCGGGAATCCCGTCCCCATTCAGCGACGTTAGGGGGGCGGATTGTCTTGGAAAGGGGGTGGAGGGGGATGGCTGCTAGGCTTCCAAGTGCCGGCGGATCCAGTCGGGATCCCGACGGCAATCGGCCGCTGCCCACACCACGACCTCGTCTTTTTCTTGGGTATAATAGATGGCGTGGGGGAACACTCTGCTTAGGGCTCGATGGTAGTCGAGATCGACTCTGCGGTGAATGCCGCCGGTGATCTTCAGTCCCTCGATATCCGCTTTGAGACAGGAGGCAAAATATTCGCCGAGCCCCAGCTCCTGCGCGTCATAGAAGCGAAAGCCATCATTCAGATCGAGCAGGGCGTCCGCGGAGATCCGGACTTTGATCATGCGCGTCCGATCGTATGCTTCACTTCGTCCCAATCCAGGATCGCCGCTTCGCCTCTGGCCGCTCGTGCCCTTCTCTCTTCAAGAAGTGCCTTATCGCGGGGCGGAATATCAAAGCTTTCGGCCCGGCTACGCAGATCCTCCCAAATGGCTTCCATGATCTGGAGCTTCTGGTTGAGGGGGAGCTGGGTGACCTCGGCAAGACTCATGGCTTCCAGCCCTTAACCGGCTTCCGTTCCGATTCCAACCGGATTCGCCGGTCCGATGGCTTGCTGATACCGCGCCACGAAGTAAGGCCCCACCTGCCTCTCGCTGTGGGTCTGGAAGCCCAGCCGCTCATAGGCGGCACGGAGCCGTGGGCGGGCGGCTTCGCAATCGAGGCGGAGATAGCGTCTTCCGGCTTGGCGTGTGGCATCGCGCGAGAAGGCGATCATCGAGCTCATCACGCCTTGCCCCGCGAACTCCCGGCGCACGGCGATGCGGTGCAGGTAGAGAGCCTCGCCTTCCGGGAGGTCCGGCCAGAAGAGTGGATCCTCCGGCTGCATCTTGAAGACCCCGGCGGCTTTTGATCCGGCCCATGCGAGATAGAAGAGTCCGGCCTCCACATCCGCGGCGATGCGATCGGGGGCCAGTTCGCCGTCCTTCCACATCGGCGTGCCGGATTCCACAAGCCAGCGTGCGGCTTCCTGCAGGATACCCGAGACCACTCCGGTCTCCCCCGGCGCGGCTTGGCGAATCTGGAAGCCGGGGTTGTCGGAGACGGTTGTCATGGTTGCGGTGGGGAGACTTGCTTGTAGCTGATGTCGCGGATCAGGCCACTAGGATTGTTGCCAGAGATAAGGGGTGCTGCGGGAAGAGCGTGAGTGAACATCCTGAGCCCCGGTAGGGGCGGAAGATGTTAGCCGGTGGCGTCAGCCACCGGAATTGATGGAGCGATATTTGAAGTCCCGGCAGGGACGACACGGGGGTGTGGAGGGTGGCGTCGCGAACAGCGGGCATTTCATCCGTTCGGGAGAGCGAGGTGCGCAGTATGGGATGAAGGTGGATGCCGAGATGGTTGGCTCCGTGCCGTCCCTGCCGGGACTCGGTTCGCCGCTTCTCGCAACCGGTGGCTCACGCCACCGGCTAACATCTGTCGTCCCTACCGGGACTTTGGAGATCTCCCGGATGCTGCCTCCGAATCCGTGATGACTCAGTCCCCGAACACATCCACCGCCAGGCGCTGGATGGTTTCCACATCGATGCGGAAGGCATTCGGATCGCCTTCGACCTGACCCACCCAGGTGCGGTTGCCCGGGGTGGTTGCGAGCGGGGCGAGGCGCAGGATGTATTGGCGCGTGCCGGTCTTCACTGCGTCCTTGTCATAGGCATCGGCGAGGATGCGGAAACTGAGGGCGGGAGAGGCGAGAGCGTTCTTCGCTTCCTGATCGTCCGGGGCCAGCCAGCGCTCGCCCTGCAGTCCCAGTAGCACCTTCAGCAATTGGTCGGCGCGCGCGGTTTCCAGTTCGGCGCTGCGGTCTTTACCCTCTTGGGTGGCCTTCCAGCTCTGCTGGATCATGCTATACTCCAGCAGCAGCGGCGGCTTGCCAGCGGTTACCCGCTCGACTTGGGAAACGTCCACTTCGGCGATCGACCATGGATTCGCGCGCCGCCATTCCCACGGCTGCGTGGCGAGGGCGCGGACATAGGTATCATCCACCCGCATGACGGTGGGCACACCTGCGCGCATCGCATGCCAGGTGCCGTCGAGCGAGCGACCGAAGACGAACTCATAACGCTCGCCGCCGAAGGCGAGGAAGCGCAGCGAGATCGAGGGGCGGTCTAGCCCGTAGGGTGTGAGGTCCGTGGCGGCATCCGTCACGAAGTCCGCCACGCGGGTCTGCGTGAGCGTGCCCACCATGCGGGTTAGCGTGGCGTAGTTGATCGGCTGCATCTTGCCCGCCGTATCCTGATACTCCCAATCGCGGCCCTGCTCGCGCACCACGGGAATCTCAGGACCGGTGGAGGAGTGGATCAGGATACCCTGGATCGCCGCCGGGTTCAGCAGCGTGAGCATCGGATTGCGCAGGTCGTTGATGGTGTCCGGCAGCTCGGCCAGCGAGACCAAGTCGTCATCTTCTTCCTCCGCGGGAGCGCCGGGCTTGGTCTCGGTCGGCACGCTGGCCAGCGGCTTGAGCAGCAGTTCGAAGACGGTGTCCGGGCGATCGCTCACGGTGGCGTAGACCGTCTCCGCCTCCGCGCTGGCGGGAGGCATGATCTCCAGGATGACTTCTTGAGCTTGGCCGAAGTGCTTGATCGCGATCCGCTGGCGACCGTTGGTTTCCTCCGCTGGCAGGGTCACCTCGGAGCGGTCCATCACGCGCTTCGCACGCAGCTTGAAGAGATCGGTGAGCAGCTTGGTCACCGCGTTCACATCGGTGGGAAGCTCCTGCGGCTTGGTGATGCGCCAAGGGGCCTTCTCCCCGCTGCGGGAGAGCAGCACCTCGGCCTCGCCGTTCTTGAGGCGCACGGTCTCTAACAACAGGGGATTGCAGAGGAAGGGATGGTGATCCCGCAGGTGGCGGAAGCCATCGCGGAAGAGCGAGTGGATATCCCCGGTGCCCGCATAGGTGTCGTCGCTGCGGCCTTCGTCGAGCGGCTGGATGAAGACCGTGCTGTCGTGCCGATCGTTCTCCTTGTCGTATTCCACCCACAGCGTCGGGCGTCCCAAGAGATAGTTGGCCAGACGATTGCCGTCCTTGTCCTCGATCAGCACGCCGATGGTTCCGTCGCGCAGGCCGGCCTTCGCCGTATCGATCTTACCCTCGGGGATGATGTCCACCACCTTCGTGCCGAGCGTGAACTGCACGATCAGGTTCGCCACGCGGGGGTCCATGCGGTCCTTCCACGGCTGGACGATGCGCCACATGCCGTCCTCGAACACGCACTCCGCCTTCACGCCGTTTCCGGCCAGGTGGATGCGGTGGATGTTCTGCGTCTCGAACTTGTAGAGATTCCCGCCGATCTCCGCGCCTTGCGAGCCGAGCAGGCGGTCGAGGCTGCCGTCCTTCACGTGCAGCACCGCCACCAGGGCGGCCCCGGCGGCGAGGATGAGCAGGAAGAAGGTGAACGCGAAGGATCGCATGAGAAGTCGGATCAGGCCCGGCGCGATGACCAGACGATGGCGCCGATGATCAAGGCGAAGGCGGGCAGGAAGAAGAGGTTCACCCGGTTGATGAAGGAGAGCTGGCTATCCAGCAGCGGCAGCTTGTAGGTGCCCAGCGTCAGCGGGCCCTCCCCGGTGAGTTCCTCGCGGCCCATCAGCCAGTTCACGGAGCTGGCCACGAAGTTGCGGTTGATGTCGGTGAGGTGCTTCGGCGCGAGGAAATCGGAGTTCGAGATCACCACCATGCGGGAGATCTGGTTCGCGGTGTCATCGCGACCGCCGGCACCGCGGATCACGGCTCCGGCCAGCGAGAGGCCGGTGTATTCGCTGCGGCGGGTCTCGCGGTCCTGGATCATCGGTCCGCGGTTGTCCTCGGAGGGATCGAAGACCGGATTCGGCGTGGCGAACTTCGTCTCACCCCAGAACTCCGGCGGAGTCTTGAGCAGGGAGGTGGGGAAGATCTTCTTGTTGATCAGATCCTCGTTGTTGTTCTCGCGGATCTCCAGGCTCGAGGTCGGACCTTCCAGCAACATCGCCTTGCCGGCGAAGTCCTGGGTGAAGTCCATGCCTTGCGTGAAGTTCCCGCGTGCGGTGGAGATGACCTGCTCGCCCTTCTTGGTGATCACGCGGTCCTTGCCCGGGGTGATGCCTTGGTTCCGCAGGAAGGCGCGCAGGTGCGGCGGGGTCTCCGAGGAACCGAGGGTGACGAGGATGCCGGAGTTCGCGCGCTGCCAGTATTCCTCCAGCACGGCCAGCTCGGCGGCGCTGAAGTCGTAGGCCGGATTCAGGATCGCCACCGCTGCGGCGTCATCCGGGATGCGGTCCAGCTCCGCGATGCGGGCGCCCAGCGTGAGCGCGTTCTGCGTGAGCAAGATGTTCTCGAAGCTGGCGAGCGGGGTGTTCGCTCCGTCTTCCGTGCTATAGCCGCTCTTATCCACCAGCAGGTAGACCTTGCGCGGCTTGCCCTCCACGGCGGCGACCACGCCGGTGGTCATGGCGTCTTCACCCTGGAAGCCGGTCATCTTGCGCTGGCCCTTCTGGTCGGTCTCGAAGCGGGCCATGCGCTCCGCCTCGATGAAGCGGATGTGCGGGTTCGCGCCGGAGGAAGCACCCGCCGCGGCGGCTTGCTCTTTCTCCGCCTTCGACCGCGCATCCACGATGATGAGGTCGGTGTTGAAGATCGTCTTCTTGTAGGCCTCGGTGTAGACGCTGCCGAATTGATCCACCACCTGCTGCGCGCGGTCAGGCGAGCGCACGGGGTCGAGCAGTTCCAAGCGGACCTTGCCATTCGAGAGGCGCATGTATTCCTCCGCCAGCACGCGCACCTTCTCGTACATCGGGTTCACCCGGCGGAAGGCCACCAGCATGCGGATCGGCTCCTCGCGATCACGGATCGCCGCGGACTCCAGATAGCGCCGGGTGGAAGGAGAGAGCGTGTAGGATGCTTCGCCGCTCAGATCCTTCGGGATATGGTGCTGCGCGCTCAGGTAATTCAGCGCCACGAAGAGCACGACCACGCAGAGGATCTGCACGATCAAGAGCAGACCGGTGCCGAGACGCCGGATGGGTTTCGCCGCCTTTGCTTTAGGGCTTTCGGAATCCGTGCTCATGTAAGGTTAGCGGCGCCAGCGGCGGTAGTCGATGACCTGGTAAGTGATGAAGAGGACGAACACCGCGGAGCTCAGGTAGAAGACCACCGGGCGCGTATCCAGCAGGCCGCGGGTGAAGTAGTGCAGGTGCTCTTGGCTGGAGATGTAGTGGAAAAGTCCGGCAGCGCGGAAATCCTCGCCCCAAATGTTCGTCACGTATCCCAGGAAGAACTGGATCACCAGCATGCCGATGGTGAGCAGGCCCGCGATGATCTGGCTGGAGGTCAGCGCGGAGGCCAGACAGCCCACCGCGGTGAAGGCCGCACCCATGAGCAGGATGATGGAGTAGGCACCGAGCATGGCCCCGGGAGCATAGGCCGGCGGGATGTCCGTGACCCACTCATACATGCGGAACTGCAGGTAGCCCGGGATCCACAGCAGGGTGTAGAAGGTCATGGCCGCGCCGTACTTGGACAGCACCACCTGCCAAGTCCGCACGGGCGCTGTGAGCAGGCCTTCCAAGGTGCCGCTGCGCTCTTCCTCCGCGAAGAGGCGCATGGTGATCAGCGGGAAGATAAAGAGGAACCAGAACCAGAAGAGCGTGGTATTGAAGACCGAGTAGACCAAGCTGTCCTGGCTCGGCGCATCGCGGAAGCCCTTCATCGCGGTGGAGAGGGCCGCGCCCTGCATCGCCGTGACGAAGGCGAAGACCACCCAGCCGAAAAGGTTGAAGAAATACCCTTTCAGCTCTTTGCGGAGCATGATGAACAACAATCGCATGAATTCGGTGGGGTGCCTGCGGGGCCGCTTGTTTAGGAGAAGCCCGCGGGGCGGGGAAGAGGAAATGTTGGAGCGTGAAAGACCGGGGCGGGTTCGTGCGAGGGATCGCCCATCGCCTGTTTCAAGCGGGTGCGGGCTTTCTGCTCGGGCTACGCGGCTTGGCGGGGTCAGGGCGACAAGCGCTCCACGGCCCAGCCTTTGTCCGATTTCTCGTAGAGGAAGCGGTCATGAAGGCGGGCGGGGCCGCCCTGCCAGAACTCGATGGTCTCCGGCACTACCCGGAAGCCGCCCCAGAAGGAGGGCAGGGGGATCTCGCCGTCGCGGAACTTCTCCGTCACCTCGTGCAGCTTCTGCATCAGCAGCTTGCGGGAGGAAACCACGGAGCTCTGCTGGGAGACCCAAGCCCCGAGTTGGGAATCGCGCGGGCGGGAGATGAAGTATTTCAGGGACTCCGCCGCGGAGATCTTCTCGGCCCGGCCCTGCACGATGACCTGCCGCTCCAGCGTGATCCACGGGAAGAGCAGCGAGACATTCGGGTTTTCCGCGATGTGCTGCGCCTTTCGGCTCTCGTAGTTGGTGAAGAAGACGAAACCCGCGGTATCGAAGTATTTCAGCAGCACGGTGCGGAGTAGGGGCCGGCCCTTCGGATCGACCGTGGCCAGGCTCATCGCGTTCGGCTCATGGAACTCCAGCTCGGTGGCTTGGCGGAACCATGTCTCGAACTGCCGGATGGGGTCCTCGTTCAGATCCTCGCGGTGCAAGCCGCGGCCGGTGTATTCCCTGCGGAAATCGGACAAGTCCATGCCCGGGAATAGGGCGGGGAAGGCTGCGTGGCAAGGGTGGGGCTAGGCCCCCGCTTGCAAACCGGAGGAGGGGTCCAAGGTCTTGACGCCGGTCCGCGAAAAGTCGGTGGTATTGCGCGTGACAATCGTCAGCCCGTGCCGGATGGCGGTAGCGGCAATCTGACTATCGAGAGAGGGGACGACGATTCCCGCGCGGTCCCAGCGTGCCTTGTGCTGCCCCCATACATGGGCGACGCTTGTATTGAATGAGAGGACTCGGCCTTGGAGGGACTCGCACACCGTCTGAAGCCATCGATCGAGGCGGGTTTTCCGGTCGCCGTCGTCGAGTAACTCGATTCCACGCCGCATCTCCGCGATGGTAATCGCGCTTACATATAGCTCGCTCTCGTGCCCGCGGAGCCAAGCGATCACGTGAGGATCGGGTTTCGGCTTTGCGGTTTCGCTAAAGACGTTGGTGTCGACCAGATAGCTCACAGGGAGAGCGGCTGAGAGCTATCGCCATCCCGCGGAGGAACCTCGAAAGAAGACGGGCAAAGGGTCAAAAGATCGACGAGCCCGCGGTTCGGAGGATTGGCCACCTTTCGCAGGGTGATCGTGTCCTCGTCCTCGACCGAGATCTCCAGATCGTCGCCAGCATGGAGATGCAGTTGCCGGATCAAGGCGCCCGGCAACTCGATGTGACCTTTCTGGGAAAGGACGGTAGTCATGCGGCTACTATGGTCTGAAAGCCCGGGCCCGGCAAGGCACAAGCCTCCTCCTCACTTCCCCTCATAGATCACCTGAACGATCCACGGCGGACCGCTGACTCCGTGGACGTGCACGCGCAGCACGCGACCGCCGCCGCTGTAGCGCCTTTCCTTCGAAATCCGGCTCCCCATTTCGCTGGAACCGCTGTAGTTCCCGCTGAATCCGATCGGAATGGCGGCCTTCTCGTACGAATCCACCACGGCTTGAGCCGCATCGTTCGTGGTGAAGACAAGCACGCCGCTGGTCTGGCTGGCGTCGTCGCGCTGCACGACCATCTTCTCGTCGATCGCTCCGGGGTAGCGGGGCACCCACGCGGGGATCTTGCTCAGGTCACCTTTCGCGATCGGGGTGGCGGCTCCGGTGGCGTCCTTCACCTCGGTCTTGCCGAGCACGAGCGAATCGTAGTCGGTGGCGATGTTCTCGCCGCTGGCCTTCGCGCGGATGGTGATGCTGCCTTTCTCGACGTCCTCGGAGACCTTCTCATAATCCGGCAGCTTCTCCATCAGTGCGGTCACGGCATCCTGGCCGGGGTGCGCCTTGAAGGCCTCCATCACCTTCTTGCCGACCGTCATCGCGGTGATCCCCGCGATGACGGCGATGAGAATGATCAGGCCCCCGCAGCCGATGCCCACCCACGCGACCGGCGGCAGGCCTTTCTTCGGCGCGTGCCCGTGACCGGGGGGCGGTCCCATGTAGGCCGGGGGAGCCGGGGCCGGAGGTGGTGGAGGGGGCGGCGGCGGGCCTTGGGTGTAATCCATGGCTTATCTTCTATCAACTCGGCCGCGGCGATCAAGCACGCGGATGGGGCACCGCCCCTCAGCGGGACTTCACCACCCAGGTCTTGGTGATCGTGTCGTGCCAGCCGCGGGCATCGGAGCCCAGATAGGAGAGCGGCTCGAAGGGGATGATGCGGCAGAGGCTGCGCTGGAGCATCTTGCTGAAAGGCGGGCGCTGGCCGTCCTCGCCGATGATCTTGGTGCCGGTCACCAGCTTGCCCAGCGTGGTGCCCAGCACGCCTTCCATGAAGATGTAGTAGACGAGAGTCAGCGCGTAGCCGAGCAGCACATCGTTGATGCCGGAGAAGGTCTCCTCCGTGGCCCCGAAGAACATCGCTCCGACCAAGCCAACGACGAAGGCCATGGCGAAGACCACCACCCGGTCGATCAGGAAGTTCAGGAAGCGCGGCCCGCGGCCTACCTGCACCGGACGCTCCAGCGGCAGCGGCGGAGCCTCGGGAGTAGCGGCAATGGCAGGTGCGGCGTAGGGATTGTTTTCTGGCTCCATTTCGGGGCCTAGTTATGCCGATAGCAGCGGGCCCTGCCAATCCAAAAGCAGTAGCCGGTTAGCGGCTCCTTACCACCCAAGTCTTGGGGATCGAGTCGTGCCAGCCGCGGGATTCCGAGTTGAAGAGGGAGAAGGGCTCGAAGGGAATGAAGCGGCAGAGGCTGCGCCCCAGCGCCTTGCCGAAGCTCGGCTTGTTGCCGTTGGCATCCACCACCTTGGTGCCGGTCACCAGCTTGCCGAGCGTGACCCCCGTGGTGGATTCGAAGATCGCGTAGTAGATGGCGAAGAGGCCGTAGATCATCAGGTTGAACGCGACTCCTTCTCCCGCGTTTTCATCATCCAGGGTCCCGCCCGCGACCACGCCATAGATGAAGGCCAGCACCCCGACGCCCACAACGAGGACGGTCGTATCGATCAGGTAGTTCAGGAAGCGCTGCCCGCGCGAGGCCGGGATGAAATTCTGCGGGGAGGTAGGAAAGACCGGCGGTGCGGTAGTGACACTAGGCGCGGAGTAGGGGTTGTTCTCAGGCTCCATATCGGGGTCTGTTAGCAGGATGACGTATCTCTGCCAACTTCAAAACCCATGATCAAAGCCCCGGGAACTTGCCCTTCATGTTCTTCATCATCTCCTCGATGTTCATGCCTCCGAGGCCACCCTTGCCGAAGCCGGGGAGGTTCGGTATGTCCCGCATGCCGCCGCCCATCTGCTTCATCATCTTGTTCATCTTGTTGGGCGAGCGCATCATCTTCCGCATCTCGCCGAATTGCTTCAGCAGCTGGTTCACCTCCACCAGCTTGGTGCCGGAGCCCTTCGCGATCCGGTCGCGGCGGGATTGCTTGATGATCTCGGGGCGGCGCCGCTCGTCCGGCGTCATCGAAAGTACGATGGCTTCCGTACGTTTCATCCGCTTCGGGTCGAAGGCGGCGTCCGGGATCTGCTTCTTGATCTTGTTGAAGCCGGGCAGCAGGCCCAGCAGGCCCTTCATGTCGCCCAGCTTCTGGAGCATCTTCATCTGGTCCAAGAAGTCATAGAAGTCGAACTTGCCCTCCGCGAGGCGCTGCATCGACTTCATCGCGTCCTTCTCGTCGATCTTGGAGGCGACCTGCTCCACCATGCCGACGATATCGCCCATGCCGAGGATGCGGTCGGCCATGCGGTTCGGGTGGAATTCAAAGAGCTGGTCCAGCTTCTCGCCCTCGCCCGCGAACTTGATCGGCTTGCCCGTCACCGCGCGCATGGAGAGCGCCGCACCGCCGCGCGCATCGCCATCCAGCTTGGTCAGGATGATGCCGGAGATGCCCACCGCTTCATCGAAATGCTTGGCCACGGAAACGGCTTGCTGGCCGGTCGCGGAGTCCGCCACGAGCAGGGTCTCCTGCGGCTGCACGAATTGGTGCAGGCGCTTGAGCTCCTCCACCAGACGCTCGTCGACCTCCTGGCGACCGGCGGTGTCGAAGATGATCACGTTGTGAGGCTGCGTCTCGGCCCATGCGAGGGCCTCCCGCGCCACCTTCACCACGTCCGTCTCGCTGGCTTCCGGGGTGTAGACCGGCACGCCGATCTGCTTGCCCAGCACCGCGAGCTGGTCGATCGCGGCGGGGCGGTAAAGGTCGATTGCCACCAGGAGCGGCTTGCGACCTTCCTTCTTCAGGCGGTTCGCCAGCTTGCCAGCGGTGGTCGTCTTGCCGGCACCGTTCAGGCCGCAGAGCAGGATCCGGGCGGGCGGTGTGAGATCGAGCGGCACCTGGTCGCCGCCGAGCAGTTCGGCCAGCTCGTCGTGGAAGATTTTGACGATCTGCTCGCCCGGCTTGATCGACTTGAGCACGTCCGCGCCAACCGCCTTCTCCTTCACGTGGGCCACGAATTCCTTCGCCACGCCGAATTCCACGTCCGCTTCCAGCAGGGCCAGACGGATGTCGCGCAGGGCATCGGTGATGTTGGACTCGGAGATTTTACCGACGCCGCGGAGGTTGCGGAAGGTCTTGTCGAGCGAGTCGGCGAGATTGCTGAACATGGTCTTGGGAAAGCGGAGAGCTTGGAGCGGGGAGCTCGGAGTCTGAAATTGAAACTTGGAACTTGTTACTTGGAACTTCTCTCGGGCGTGCCGTCGTCCAAGGGCACGTAGGAGGCCTCGGGATCGATGCGGAAGGACCAGCGCAGCGGAACTTCGGGCGGCTTGCCCTTGCTGTCCAGCCAGGACACGGCCACCTGGCAGACCGGGGAGCGCAGGCGGCGGTTCACCTGCCAGCTCAGGACCTTCGTCTCCGCATCCAGCACCGCCGGCACCTCGCCGAAGCCGCCCACCTTCATGGTCAGCGTCTTGGGGTCCATGTCCTGCACGCCGGAGAGGTCCGCGCTGAGCAGGGGCAGGCGGGAACCCACCGTGGTGCCCGGCTCCGGCTGCACCGGGTGCGGGGTCGTCTGCGGGGCGATCACGGGATTCGCGCCCGCCGCCACGCCGGAGATCTCGTTGAAACCGGTGGCCAGCTCGAAGATCCGGTCGTGCGTGCCCAGGATGATGTAGCGCGGGATGATGTGGTCGTCATTCGTGCGCCGCACCTTGCCCGGCAGCACGGTGAAGAGGTGCTCGTAGCCGAACTCCTTCGAGATCGGGTCCATCTCGGCGGTATGGATGCCGCCCGGGTAGGCGTAGGTCGTCACGCGCCCGCCGAACTTCTGCTCCAGGAACTTCTTGGACTCGCCGAATTCCAGCTTCAGGAACTTGTCATAGGCCTCCGCGCCCTTCCGGCGGTGGCTCTGCGGGTAGGAGTGGGAGACGGAGTGGCTGCCGATGGTGGCCCCGTTCTTCTGCATCTCCTTGATCATCTCGGAGGTCAGGGCCTTGCCGCCTCCATCCACGTAGTTCTTGTAGAGGAAGAGGGTGAAGGGGAAGCCGAACTCCTTCAGGATCGGGTAGGCATCCGTGTAAACGGCCTTCCAGCCGTCATCGATGGTGATGACGATGCTCTTGTCCGCGATGTCCTTCTCCCCGCGCTTCCATGCCTGGAAGTCCGCCATGGTGATCACCGGCAGCCCGGCATTGCGGATCGCCTCCATCTGCTTCCGGAACTTGGAGGTCCGGATGATCATCTCCGACTCCGGCGCGGTCTCCGAGAAATCGTGGTAGCCCAGCACGGAGACGCGCACCCCGTCCTCCTGCTCGGCAGGCGGCGGTTCCGGGGCGGGCGGTGGCGGCGGCGCGGGTGTCTGCTGCGCGGCAAGCGGCAGGACCAGGGCGAGCAGGAGAGCAAGCTTCATTCGTCTGGCCCCACTGTAACGTCCCCGGCACGCCTGCGAAGCGCGAATTGCGGCGGTCTACACCGCGGATTTCTCACTCCCCGATCTCCTTTTTCAGGGTCTGGGACTTCTCCTTGAAGTTCTCCTTCGCCTGCTCGTGGAGCCTCGTCTGCGCGGCGGCGGCGGCATCGATGTCCGCCATGATCCCGTTGTAGGTCTCCAGATCCGCGTCGTTCACGAAGGCGAGTGCTCCCTCTTCCAGCATCCAATCGCTGCGGGTGGCCTCCAGGTGATCGATGGCCCTGTCCATGTGATCCATGATGGAGAGTTCGAGCCGCCAGTTCTCCTCGGCGATGTTCGGGCCATCCTTGGTGCGGTTCTCATAGCCTCTCAGGTAGGACTTCTTGTCGGCGGCGCTGAGGTCATACTTCTCCAGGCGTTCCGGGATGCTGTTCACGATCGCCAGGCTCTTCACCTTGTAGCGCTCCGCGGTTTCGCGCAGCGCGGAGGCGATCTGCCGGCTTTCGCTGAAGTCCTTGTCCGCATCGAGCCGCTCCGGGACCAAGAGCCGCATCAGCCCTTCCTTCTCCATCGTCGCCACATATTCGTTCTGCATGGCGATCGAGTCGTTCATCACCGACTGCATCAGGTGGCGGGCCACCTCCATGCTGCTGGCACCTCTCGGCAGGTCGCCCTGCTGGATCCGGAAGTCGGTTTGCTTCGGCGTGCCGTCGGCCTCGCGGCTCTCGGACAGCGCTTTCTCCATGTCCTCCATCATGCCATCCACCTGCTGGACCTGATGATCCTTCTTCTTCCTAGAGTGCTCCGGTAGCACGCTGACCAAGGTTCCAAGGAATGCCAGTGCGGCGATGGTGAATACGGAGAAGCTGTAAGTCTTGGCGAGGGAACTCCGGAAGGGGCGCTTGAATGCAAGCAGCAAGGCGGCTGCCAGCGAGCCCACCAGCAGCGCAATCAATATCTGGACGAGCAACATGCCGACCCCGAGACCCGCCGTGTAGCCGATCTGATCCGGAGTCGTATCGCTGGTATTCCTGATGAACGAGGCGCTGATCGCGAAGGCTGCCGCCAACAAGGTCGAGACGTAGATCCAGACGCGGGAGCTTTTCTGCGGCGGTGCTGGAGTGGGCGCAGGCCCGACGAAGAACGGATGAACCGGCGGTGGGGCCGCGGCAGGCGCGGGCTGGACCTCGGAGGGCGGGGACTCCGGCGAAAGCGGGCTCATCTCGATCTCGCATGTGGGACAGCGCGTCTCGACCGGGGTGAATCCGCTGCCCGAGTCCGCCGTCCGGCCACACTGCTTGCATTGAAACTTCGGCATAACTTCCTAGACCCATCCTGCCCGAGCCGCGTCACCCGGGCAATGAAACATCCGCCGCAGTTCAGCGCCCCTCCGCCTTGGCCGCGTCGTCCTCGTTCCACGCCTTGATGATGGCGGAGAAACGGGTCAGCGGTTGGCCCTGCGAAGGAGAGTAGAAGACGGGGTCTTGGAGCTCCAGACGACCGTCCGGTGGATCCAGCAAGGCGACTTGCGCTTCGTAGTCCTGGCAAGGAACGACCATGGCATAGGTCCGACCCTCGGGATCGTGGGGCACATTCACAATTGCGGCCCGTTTACCGATCTTACCGAGCAGATCGTAAGTATCCACCAGCTCTTCGATCCGCTCGTCCAGTTCCTCCCGGGATGCCGGGTCCACCTCGGCCATGGCTTGGGTGATGAGGGCCCGTGCCTCCGCGATCTGTTCCGCATCCGGTGGATCGATTCCTAGCAAATAGGCGTCCACCGGTCCCTCGGAGGTTTGCTTGGTGATGCGCTCGATCCGCTTGGTGCGTGTCGCTTCCATGACTTCGAATGCCTTCATCAAGCGCCCTCCGGCACGCCTCGCCGGCACCGTTGCGAGCGGGGCAGGGGATGCTTCCTCACGGGTGCTGGCGCTGCGGGCCTTGCTTGGCTCTGCAGCCGCTATCGCAGAGGGCTCAGCCTTCGCGTCCCCGCCTCCCCAAGAAGCGGTCGCTTCGTTCTTGCCAAGACCTTCTTGCAGTAGCCTCGGCACCAGCAGGCCCAGGCACAGGAGCACCAGGGCCAGCCAGAGAGGCCATCGCGAACGCTTGCTCGGAGTCATCGACAGTGACGCGAGGATGAGCCGCCGGTGGAGAGGATGTCCAATTCCTTAACCGGCATCACCGGGCTTACAGCCGCAGGACCAGCTTCTTCGGCGGGGCCGTGCCGCTGCGTTCTTCCGCCCATCCCTTGGATGCGGTCAGGTCGCTCTTCCAGCTATGGATGCGGCCACCCGGCCCATTCGTCCCCGAGCCCTTGCGCCAGCCGGAGGCATTCCGTTGGTGCCACCAGAGGTCCACGGCCTTGCAGTCCATCCTGAGCGTGAGCCCGTATTCCCGTGCTTCCTCGAGAGTACAAAGAGGTGAGTGTGCGCTTTCGTGATTCTCACTCTCACTCTTCTCTCGTCTATTCTTCTCTCCTCTCTTCGGGGTGTCAGCAGAAGCATCCGGTGATGGGTCAGTCGATCGCGTGCCCTTGCGGTCCGGTTTCTCAAGAGGCGGTGGCATCATCGGCTTGCCCTTGTTCTCCGGCACTTCGGCCTCGTAGTCGTCCATCCAGGGCAGCCTGCCCGCGGAGCGCACGGTCCAGGCATGGACCATGGTGCGGTTCAGGTTCGCCCACTCGCGCACTTCCCACCAGGTGCCACGCGGGACCAGCCAGCCGGACTCCGGATCGGTCATCCGTTCCCACAGCTTCTCGTCCGGGCAATCGACATCGCAGATTGCTCCCAGCTTGGCCGGATGCAGGCGGAAGATCCATTGCCGCCGTGCCTGCGCATGTCCCCACAGGTTATACAAAGCCCGGAAGGCCTGTGCTCCTCCAATCGCCCGGCTCAGCAGGCGGAACTTCCAATGGTGAATCAAATCCGGCTCCACAATCATCGTCTTCTTTCCCTTTCTCCCTTGCTCATGACCATCGGGAGACGGATCCGCGGATGCATCACGCGACCACTCCCGCCATCCCTCGACGGAGAATCCACACCCCATTGGTGCGGGCATCCTTGCCACCTCCGTCGTATCTCCAGATTAACAGGGAAGCGCCAATTTTGGCTACCGGGAGCGCTAGGCTTTTAGCAAGGAAGTGGCCGGCAAGGCCGACTTTTTTCGCTTCGGCAGGCGGTGTAACCATCGCGCCTACTTTACCGGGGTCCATTCAAGGAACTTCTCCCCGGATACCGCCTGAAGCGAGAGCCCGAGGGCTTCTGCGATCGCTCCCGAAGCTTCGCGTTCGATCAGGTCGCCCGAGTTTCTCAGCACCACGTGGTAGCGCGCGCTTCCGGCATCGCTGCCGGTGGACCAGATCTCCGGGTCGAAGCCGCTCACCTTCTTCTCCCTGCCGAGCTCCTTCCATTCCGCAGCCTTCGCCAGCGCGGCGGCCTTGTCGGGGAAGGTCCCGGCTCTCAGGTAGATGGGCTCCTTCGTCCGATGTGCCCGCACCTGCAGGGTGAGCGCGCTTCCCACGCAGGCCCAGTGGGACTCGCCATCGCCCAGATCCTCGTCGTGCTTGGAGAGCTTCAGGTAGATCTCGCTGCCTTGGTCGTTCACTTCCAACACGGTCACCGGGGTCTCTTCCAAGCGGCCGCCGAAGATTTCGCCGACAACCTGTGCCCGGGCGAAGAGGGTCATCGTTTCGCCGAAGGTGACCGACTGGTCATCGCTGACGGCGAAGCCTTCGAGGTCCGCCGGGCTCCTGCTGTCGCTTAGCAGGGGATAGCGCGCCAGCACATCGCCAAGACCGAGCTCCTTGTCCTGATGCTTCACCTCCACGGTGACCTTAGGCTGCGTGGCGGGATCCTCGTGCTCGGGATCGATCATGCGCTTCGCATCCGTCAGCAGCACCTGCTTCAGGTTCTTGCCCGTGGCCTTCGAGCGCTCTTCCAAGAAAACCTTGGTGTTGCTGTTGTAGTAGCTCCCCAAGTTGTCGAACTCGCTGCGCAGCACGGCATAGTTGTCCGCATTCGCACCCAGCAGGCGCTCGTCGATGACCACGACATCCGGAGGAGTGGCCCCGGCACCGGTGATCCATAAACCCCAAGCCATGCATCCCGCCAGAAAGCGCTTCATCCTGTGATCAGAGCACAAGCCGGGAGATGTGCAATCCGGCGGTGTGGATATGCCTTCGATCAAGGTAGGCGCGCTTGTGAAAGCGCGAAGGGAGTAGCGGGAACCACCCTTGCTTCCCGCGGTGTCACCACCGCGTCTACGTCGATATGGCAAGGTCCCGGCCAGTCGCCTGAGGTAGTCAAATCGCCTGCACCTGCTTCAGGCCTTCCGCGATGTGAGGATTCACCTTGTGCTCGTAGGTCTCCATGCCCACGCGGATCGCGTTGCGCACGGCCACTGCGGTCGAGCCGCCGTGGGCGATGATCACCACGCCATTCACGCCGAGCAGGGGACTGCCGCCGTAGGACTCCGCGCTGGCGCGCTCCTTCAGCGCCATGAAGGCGCCCTTTGAAATCTTCGCTCCGAGCATCCGGATCGGGCTGCTCTTCAGCTCCGCCTTCAGCCACTTGAACATCGCCTTGGCCGTCGCCTCGCAGGACTTCAGCACCACGTTGCCGGTGAAGCCGTCGCAGAGCACCACATCCAGCTTCGTCTCGAAGAGGTCGTGGCCTTCCACGTTCCCCACGAATTCGAAGGGAGCCTTGCCGCTGTCCGCGAACTGCTTGAGCAGCGCGAAAGTTTCCTTGGTGAAGGTCGTGCCCTTCTCGTCTTCCTCGCCGTTCGACATCAGGCCGACGCGGGGTTGCTTCACGCCCAGCACGCCGCGGGCGAAGGCGCTGCCCATGATGGCATAAACCAGCAGGTGCTCCGGCTTGGCTTCCGGGTTCGCACCCGCATCCAGCAGGTGGCACACGCCGTGTTCGTTCGGCAGACCGGAGGCGATGCCCGCGCGATCCACGCCTTCGATCAGTCGAAGCTTGATGGTGGCGGAGGCCACGGCGGCTCCCGTGTTCCCGGCGGAGACGAAGGCATGTGCCTCGCCCGACTTCACCAAGTCCATCGCCACATTGATGGACGACTTCTTCTTGCCGCGCACCGCCTTCGCCCCGGATTCCGCCATGCCGACGGTCTCCGGCGCGTGGACGATCTCCACCCGCGGATCGGAGAGGGAGAGTCCCTGTGCCGCACACTCGGCCTTCACGGCCGTCTCATCGCCCACCAGGAAGATCTTCTCGATCTTCGGGTAGAGTTGCAGCGCTTCCTTCGCCCCGCCGATATTCACGGCAGGGGCGTGGTCGCCACCCATGGCATCGAGTGCTACTTTCATGGCGGGCAGGTCGCAGGCACCGGGCACAAGAAATCACCGGGCCGGACGAACCGGCACGGCGATCTTGAGAAATCCGGTGCGGGGCGCTTTAGAGCGCATCCACTTCAATCACCTTGCGACCGGCATAGTAGCCGCAGGACGGGCAGGCGATGTGCGAAGGCACGCGGCTGCTGCACTCCGGGCAGGTCTTGAAAATCGGTGCGCGCCAGCGATTGGCGCCGCGGCGCATCTTCTGCCGGCTTTTGGACTGACGGCGCTTTGGTACGGCCATGGCGGTAAGAGAATTTAGCGTTCGGAATCGAGGTTATCCAGTGCGTCGAGGGCGGCCCAGCGGTCGTCCCCCGTCGCGCGGGGGCGGGTCTCTACCGTATCCCCGTCCGGTTTGTCTACTGCCAAATAGCGGGGATCGATCTCACAATGCATCGGTTCGTCCGCCTCATCGCAGCGCGGGTGATCCGGGATCTCCAGCAGGATCTCCTCCCGCAGGGCTTCGGTCACATCCATAGGTCCTTCCTGCTCAATCTCTACCGAGACATTCGCCGGGTCCACCCGAAGGGTCTTCGTGAAGGGGTGAATGGTCCGCACGCAGGTCAGTTCAAAGGGGGCGGAAAGACTGCCGGTGAGCAATAATTCGGAGGCGAAACGTTGCACCCGCAGCTCGTAGACCAGCGGGCCGACGGGCTTCGAGGGATCGTGCTCCGGCAGATCGAAAAGTTCGGGCGACAGCTCGCCGCTGAAGTCCTTGCCTTCTTCCGGCAGGGTGGCGAGGTCGATGATGAGGCGCTCTTGCATCGGACGGGCAGCGTGGTGGATTGTGCCGAGGATTTCAACCGGCATCCGGTGCGGTGCAACGGGAAATGAGAACGCTGCTTCCCCGCATGCCCGTGGGAGCGATTATTTCGGATCAGCGAAGGACCCGGCTTGCCGGGGAGTCCCTTATGATATCAAGATCTGGTCCGTTCGTCCGGTCCCGCCCCATGTTCGCGCTTGCCCAGTTCGCCGCCCGGTTATGCTTGCCGCTTGTCCTCGCCGTCGATCCCTTCGACGCGAGACTGCCTGTTCCACCGACTGGGGCGGAGTTCGACCGAAAGCTGGAGGAGTCCAAGCAGGAGGCGGTCCGGCTCTACCCTGCCTTGGCCGATCCCAATTCGATCTTCTCGCGGGCGGTCGCGGAGGCCGAGAAGCAGGGACGGCGGAGTGCTCCCAAGGACTTCGATTGGCCTCGCTATCCCTTGAACGTCGCCCGAAGCACCGCTCTGAAGTTACGCATCCGCTCTCCGCACGACCCCGTCTTCAATGAAGTGGTTCCCACCTTCACCACCAGGCAGGGGGCTAGTTACTCCCAGCTCACGGTGAAGAAGATCCGGCGCGACGGGATCGAGGTGGTCCATGCAGGTGGCACGGCATTCATCCCGATCTCCGACCTCACCGATCCGCAGCGGGACAAATACAACACCCGCTGGGATACGGAGATGATCCAGCCCGGATCGATCATCCCAAATGTCGAATCGGCTGCCCGAAAGCGCGATGAGGAGATCCATCTCCATTATCGGACCCGGCTCGACATGCACCGGACCTTCAGCGCCAAGTCGAAGTTCGATTTTGAGCGGCTATTCTTGGAGCAGAGTCGGGATCTTTCGCTCACCGATGTGATCGCGACTCATCGCGATCGCTACATCTTCCGGCTCTATGAACTCGCAATGGTGGCGGAGGAGGCCGGAAACAAGGAAGCCTTGGAGAGGATCGATCGGGAATTGCGCGCGCCGCTTCCCGCGAAGACCCAAGTGATTCTCGCCGATCTCGAAGAGAAGATAAAGGTTCGCCGGGCAAGTTGCGACGTGCTTAGAACTCTCCTTGATGGAAAGAGGTGCGAACTTCTTAAAGACGGTGAGGTCTTGCTCTCCGGAGTCCGGAAAGACGGCAAGCTCGACCGCGGCGGCCTTGAGATCCTCTCGCCCGACCACATCCGGGTCACTCGCAACCATAACAACATGCATTCCCGCTGGGTTTTCAAGGTCGATGTCGCCACCGGTAACACGACTTTTGTGCCCGGAGCCGGTATCAACGAGGGGGAGGGGACCATGACCTTTCGCATCGGCGGCTAGTCGGCCGCCTGCCGTGCAAATCGATTGAGCGCTTGTTGAAATCGCTGCTAGATTCACCCTGACTATACGGTGTCCGGATTCCCGCCAGCCCAGATCATCCCGCCGCAGGTGCTTCTCGGTGCCTATGCCCAAGGCGTTTTCCCGATGGCAGACCAGGGCGAACTCACCTGGTTCTCCCCGCTGATGCGCGGTATCATCCCGCTCGATGGCGGCTTTCACGTCCCGCACGGGCTGAGGCGGGTGATGAAGAAGCAACCCTTTACCGTAAAGTGGGATAGCGACTTCCGCGGCACCATGCAGGGCTGTGCCAACCGTGACCGGACATGGATCGACACCACCATCCTGGAGAGCTACTGCCTGCTCCATCGCCTCGGCTACGCCCACTCCGTGGAGTGCCATGACGAGGAGGGTCTACAGGGCGGGCTCTACGGTGTCGCGTTGGGCCGGGCCTTCTTCGGCGAGAGCATGTTTTCCCGCAAGACGGACGCCTCCAAGATCGCGCTCGTTGCCTTGGTGGAAGAACTCCGGGCCCGCGGCTTCATCTTGCTGGACACGCAATGGCTCACGGATCATCTCCGTCGTCTGGGCGGACAGGAGATCCCGCGGGACGAATACCAGCGCCGCCTGAAGGTCGCCGTTGGCGATCAGGGCAGTTCCTTCCATCCGCCCGTGCTGGGGCCGGAGTGAGCTTCTGAGCCCCTGCCGGGACCTTGCACCGCTCCCGGGTCTACCAACGCGCGTCCGCGGAGCGCAGTTCCTCCAGCTCCGGGTCGTAGAGGTTGAACTCGATGCGCGTGAAGGCCTTCAGGTCGAAGTCCACTTGGCCGAAGGCTTGGGCATAGCCTTTGAGTCGCCCGTTCTCCGCGCTCTCGAGGCGGAAGGTGACCCGCGAGCCATCGGTGAACCAAGCCCGCACGTCGCCGGTGTAGCGCTTCGGCTTCTCGTAGAGGCCCAGCGTGTAGTCATCCCGCTCCTTCTTGCCGCGCAGGGGGAAGGACCGCAGCCGGGAAACCGGTAGCTCCATATCGCCGAACTGGGTCTTCAACTGCACCTTGCCGCCTTCGATGCCCTTCATCTCGCCCTCGATGTGGTCGTTGTTTCGCAGGCGGATGCGGGTGGGGTCCGGTTCAGGCTCCTCGGCCTTCGGTGCGTCCTCGTCCATTTCGTCCAGGAAGCCATCGTCCGGAATCTCGGCCTTTCCTTCCACGGTACCGTCCCACGAGTTCACTTCGATGCGGGAGAAGCGCAGGGAGTTGTCGTTCCCTTCGAAATGGATACCCCCGCCCATCGCCCCCACCTGAGGCTCGGGATCGGTCCAATCCGCCGCGATCCGCCCGTTCACCATCAAGCGGATCAGGCCGGTCTTGCGGTCCACCAGCAGCTCCACCCGGATTTTCTCGCGGCTGCGGAATTCGGGGATCTGGATCGAGGGGCCCAAGGCGGCGGGGCTATTGCGCGAGGTGCTCTTGCGCAGCTCGAAGTAGTGGCCGTTGGTCATCAGGACATAGCAGTTGTCCGGATTACTCGAAAGAATGTCGTCGCTGCAAAAGATGAAGCGGAAGCGCGGCTGCGAGCGCCAGGCCATGTCGAAGGCGAAGTGGATCTTCTGCGGCAGCTCCAGCTCGCGGGCGATCATGGAGGACTTCTTCGGGCGGAGCTGGTTGTCCTCGTAGAGCCAGGAGTCCGGGCTCGATTGCGTCCAACCCTCCAGCCCGGTGGGGCCGGCGTAGATCAGTTCCGGGCGGTTCTGGATATCCAGCGTGTCCACCATGCTGCGGCGCAGCTTCATCTCGCCGCCATACCAGGTGCGCAGGGAGATTTCCTTGTCGGTCACGCCGCTCAGTTCCCCGCGCAGCGTATCGCCATTGCTCAGCAGGGCGCTGGCGATGTGATCGCCGGTGAAGTCCCCGCGATGCGGCGGCAGCGTGAGCTCCAGGATATGATCCAGCTTCAGCGGCACCGGCCTGGCCAGGAAGTCCGCCGAGAAGCTTGCACGGTCCGTGCCGATGTCTAACAGGGTGCCCTTGAACTGGCTGCCATCCGTGCAGCGCACTTCGGAGACGGGTGCCGCGTGCAGCAGGGCAGGCAGCAAAAGGAGAAGGAGGGGCGTTTTCATTCTTCCTCGGCTTCCTCCGGTTCGGGTTCTTCGGGTTCCTCCACCACCGGCTTGCGATCGAGGCGGGCCACGGCTTCCCGCTTCACTTCCAGCTCCCCGAGCAAGGGGTGGGTCACCTTGAAATGATCATCCGCGAACTCGCAGGCGGCGATGGAAAGGGAAGCACGAAGCCGCAGGTCCAGCTTGAGCGGAGCGGCCTTCGCCGTCGCCTGATCCGGCTTGCGGGCGAAGAAGAGCGTGGAGATCTCGGAGGTGTGCAGCTCCACCGGCTCCGGATAGTGCGGGCTCTTGTAGAGCACCTTGTCATCCTTCAGCCCCAGGATTTCTCCGGTGCTGCGGTCTGATGTCCGCGTGATCACCACGTCCTTGGTTTCGTCGCCCCTCGTCTCGCTGCGATGGCGGTCCGCGGAGGCATCCCATTCGCGGATCTCCAGATCCTGCACCGTCATGATCTCGTCGCCTGCGATCTTGCTGTAGAACATCAGTCCCTGCCCGGCAGGCGTCTCCTTCATGGGGTCGGCATATTTGCCTTCCGGCTGGCCGTTCACGTAGAGGTGGACCAGCGACAGCTTGCGATCCACCCGCAGCTCGATCTCGATCTGGGAATCGCTGAAGTCCGCGGGATCCATCCGCAGCGAGTGCATGTCCTTGTTCGGATACGAATCGCCGCGGATCTGCCGCTTGAGTTGCAAGCCGGAGCCATCGAAGGACAGGTGATAGCGATCCGTCCTGCCCGTGGTCTCCATCAGATCATCGGCGAAGAAAATCTGGATGTTCGGCGTGTTCCGCCACGCGAGCCTGAACTTGATGGCATAGGAGCCGGGAGTCTCGAAGCGTCGCGCCAGCGTACCGTTGCCATCCGTCACGAACATGTTGCCGTCGAAGCGCCAACCGTTGCGGATGGTCCAGCCATTGTCGCTCTGCGGGCCCTTGTAGATGGTCTTCCGCGGCTTCACGCCGAGCTGCACGGTGCCGACGAGAGGGCGGGGGATATCGAGATCTCCGGCGAAGGCGGTGTGGACCTGCACGGAATCCCCGTCCACGGCCTTCAGATCACAGGCGAATTGATCGCCATTCGCGAGCACCAGCATGGCGTCGTGCTCGTCGGGGATCGAGGTCTTCGGAGTGGAGAACTCCACCCGCTTGATCCCCTCCGGCCGGAGGTGGAAGGGTTCGAAGGAGAGGGGACTTTCGAGCGACAGTTCGCCGGCGGGATTCATCGCCGTGACCGTGCCGGAGAGACGCGAGCCTTCATTCAGGATCACGTCGTCCGCGAGGGCGGTCGCGGCCAGGATCGGAAAGATGATGTAGGGGAAGCGGTGCACGGAGGGGAGGGGCTCAGAGGTCATCTTCCCATTCATCCAGGAATCCGCCGGTGGACTGGAATTCCAGCACCACGGCAGGGGCCAGATCGAGATCGATCTTCCCGGCCAGTTGCGATTCGATCTGCATGCGGCCCTCCGCAGCGCTGAGCGGCACACCGCTGATCCTGCCCACCGGCTGCATGTGCACGGTGATTGCGGATTCCGGCGTCTCCTCCGTCTTGCGGCGGCCTTCGCGGGCGAAGTGGATCTCCGCCACGTCCTGCATCGGGATCTTCAGCGAGGCATACTTGGCCTCGATCTCCACCTGGTTCTCATGGATCGAGCGGACCCTGCCGGAGAAACGGTCGGTGCCGTTGTTCAACAGCACGATGTCCTGCTGCTCGCTCTCCATGCTGCGGGCGGAGTCGGTCATGCCGTTCCACTCCGCGACCACGATGTCGGAGATGCGGATCTGCGTGGTGCCGCCCTGCACATGGAAGCCGAAGCCGCCGCCCGGTGCTTTGTATGAGGTGCCGGAAGGATCGGGTGCTTCACCCTCCTCCGCCGTGTACCACTGCACCGCGAACTCGTTGTTGATGTAGACGGAGATGCTGCCCTCCTTGCGGTCGCAGCGGATCTCGAAAATCGCGTCGCCGGTATCCGGCAGTCGCACCGTGGTCGCCCCCACGCGCACACGCTCGACTTCGGGATTGCCCTCTTCATCGAAGCCGGTGCGCTGCAGGTGGACGTAACCGGAATTGAAGTTCAGCACGTAGGCGGTGCCGAAAAGCCGGGCGAAGTTCGGCATCATGCCGACCGGGGGGCGATCCTCGCCCTCATCGCCATCACCTTCTTTCTTCTTCGGCACGGGCTGGGTAAAATCCGCATGGAATGCCACCGCCACCGTCGGACGGGAACGCCAGCCGAGCTTGAAGCGCAGTAGCGAGCGGTCCGGCATGCCCGCATCGTAGGTCAGCGCATCGCCACCGCCGCGCGAATACCAGGCCGCACCGGCGTGGGACCACGCGGGCTTGTTCTCCTCGTCGTCTTTCGGCTTTTTCTTGTTGTCCGCACGGGGACCGGCTCCATCGGCTGCGAAAGGATCATCCCCGCCGCGATCCACCGGCACGATGTGCCAGCCCTTCTCATCGAAGGGGCCCGCGTAGAGCAAGCGCCCGCCGAAGGGGTTCGGGGAAATCGCCGCGATCGTATCGCGGGGCAGGGTGATGGTGCCCGCCGCGGTCGATTCAAGGGTCATCTCATGCTCGTCCGCCGCCGCCACCCTGCCGGGAATGCGGTCGCCATTCACCAGCGTGATATGGCAGGGATCGGTGAGCGGGGAGACCGGGCGCGCATTGCGCAGCACCACCTGCCGCACCTTGTCCCGCTGCAGCTCGATCGGTGCCGCGATGTCCGGACGCTCCCAGAAGATCTTCCCGCTGGGATTGATGCCGCCAAAGCGGCCTTCCAACTGGTCGCCGTTCGTGAAACGCAGATGGTCCTGCGCCTTCTCCTGGGCGAGGAGCGGCGTGGTGAATAGCGCGGCGATGGCCAGGCTTCGGATCATTTCTCGTAGATGGGAAGAAAGCGGTAATTCAGGGCCAGCGAAAGCAGGGATCCCGCGGTATTGAACGATTGGCCCTTGTTCCCCGGCCATGACCCGTCGCGGGCCTGGATGGTGGAGAGGTAGCGGATGTTCTTGGTATTCCATTCGTTCCAAGTCTCCGGATCCGCATGGAAGAGCGCCTGCGACATGTAATACTCGAAGTAGTAGGGGTAGTGCCGGTCGCGGTAGGACATCTGGCCTTTCAGGAAGTCTAGGGAGGATTGGAAGCCCTTGCCCTCCTTCTCCTTCGCCAGCGCGAGACAGAGCACGCCGATGGCGGTCAGGGTGGGCTTGCCACCGCTGGCCGAGGTGTAGCCGTAGGAGCCATCGCCGCCGCGGCAGCGTGCCATGTAGGCCAGACCCTTCTTGAGTGCCTCGTCCGGCACCGGCAGGCCGGCATTGCGCGCGGCATAGAGCGCCACCAGTTGGCAGCCGGAGACGGTGGTATCCGCGTCCGTGCTATCGGGTGTGTAGCGCCATGCCTCGGAGCGGTTCCGCTTCTGGGCGCTGAGGATGAGTTCCACGCTTTTCTTGAGCGCGGGGGCGACCTTCGGGTTGTCCACCGCGCCGTATGCCTCCGCCAGCGCCAGCGTGGCGAAGCCATGGTTATACATGCTGTTGCCGATGTAACCGTTGGTCTGGTTCTGCTGGCTCAGGATATAGTCGAGTCCCTTGGCAATGACACCGGCATACATGCCGTGGTTCGGGTCCTCGCCGTGGGCCAGAAAGGCGATCACGCAGAGCCCGACCACGCCAGGCTCGCTGCCCATGCTGTCGTTCCAGCAGCCCTGCTGGTTCTGGTTTTTCGCCAGGTAAGCGAGGCCGCGGTCGAACATGGTGTCCACCTGTGCCGGCACCGGATCGTCCGGACGGCGGGGAAGGTCTTGGGCGGAAGCAACGGGTGAGAGCAGCAGGGGAATGACGAATGCCGAATTCGCGAATGCCGAATGAAGTGTTCTGAAGAATGAGAATGTCTTGCCCCGCGCAATCGCCTGCCCCTTTCCCGAAACACGACCTTCGTCATTCGGAAATTCTGAATTCGTCATTATTCTTCTCCCTCTCATTTCGCCAGTTTCTCCGCCTCGCGGTTGTATGCGTCCAAAGCTTGTTGGAATTCCTTCGGCAGGGCTTGGCCTGCGGTGCCGGATGCCTTCGGCACGCGGCGTTCCTCGGTCTTGCCACCTGCGGCAGCTCCGCCATTGGCACCGTTCGCCGTGTCGGAGAGACCGGTCGAGCCCTCGCCGTCGCCTTGTTGGCTCGGCTTGCCGCCGGGTTGTCCTCCCGGTTGCTCGCCATCCGGGGACATGCCGAGCATGCGCTGCATCATGTCCATCATCGCGCCGCCGCTTTCACCCTGCTGCTGGCCGTTCTCGGATTGCTGTTGCTTCTGCCGTTCCTTGGCCGCGGCGAAGATCTTTTCGATGACGTCCGTTTCCGCCGCGATCGTCACGCCGCCGGTGTCGTGCTCCAGCAGCATGCCGGAGGCTTCGTCCATTGCGTCGTTCACACCTTCTAACAGTTCGATCACCGTCGGCTGCGTTTGCTCGATGATGAGCTGCTGCACGTCCGCGGCCAGTTCGTCCTGCTTCTCCGCCAGCTCACGGGCACCTTCCTGGTGCTGCGCGATCTTCGTCGCCAGATCGGCCTTTTCTTCCTCAGCCGTGGCCAGCACGGCGGACAGGATCAAGAGAGCGGCGGCTTTCATGGTTTGGTCTCTGAGGGCTTTCCTTCGTAAGAGCGGCGCAGGGTTTCCAGCGCGCGGGTGCGGGCCCGGATGTCCTGCTCCTGCTGGATCATTTTCATGACCCGCAGCATGAACTCGAAATCTTCATCCTCGTTGGCTCCGGCGCTGCCCGCACCGCCACCGCCTTGGCCGTTCTTCTGCTCGCCTTCGAGCAGCTTGGCCCACTCCTTGAGCTTTTCCGCCCACGCTCCGGAGGACTGGCGGGCCACGCCGCCGTGATTCAGTTCGAGTTCGCCGCGCAGATCCTCCAGCGCAAGATCGATCCGCGACTCGGTCATCGCGTCCAGGATCTTGCGATAGGCTTCCTTGTTCGTGCGGGTGAAGAAGTGGTTCAGATCCTCTTGGATCCAGCGCACGTCGGAAGTCGTGTTCGCCTGCTGGCGGATCACGTCGGAAAGCAGGCCCTCGTCCTTGGGGTCGAGTTCGTCGCGGGACAGTCCGCCGGTGCGACCGATGTTCTCCCAAACGCTGATGCCGATGCCCTCCTGCTCGGTAGCCGCCTTCTTCAGGCGGTTCACGAAGGTGCTGGCCTCGAAGCGCTGGTTCGCGTCGTTCGCCTTGTTCACCGCATCCTGCATCTTCTCGAGCGCCTGCTTCTGCTGCTCGACGGCATCTTCCATGTTTTCCTGTGCCTTCTCGTCGGTGTTCCGCTGGTCCTGTGCCTCGCCCAGCTTCTTCTCCACCTCCGGCATGTCCTTCTGCGAGAGCTCCTGCATCGACTGCATCGACTCCGCCATCTTCTTCATGGTCTCCTTGTCGATCGAGCCGTTGCGCGCGCTGCCCTTGAAGAGTTCTTCCATCTTCTCGGCCAGCTCCTTCATCTTCTCGGCCTGCTGGCCCTCGGCATCCTGCTGGGCCTCCATGCGCTTCAGGTTTTCATCCTTCTTGCGCTCCTCGGGGCTCATCTTTTCCAGCCGCTGGTTTTCCTCGTAGAGATTGCGCTCGCGACGGGCCAAATCCTCCAGCTCGCCGATCACCCGGTCGAACTGCGTCTTGAGCATCTGCGCGTGCTCGTCGTGCGTGAGCACGAAGAGCGTCACCGGCTCCGAGTAGGCGCGCTGCCTGCCCGGCAGGTAATCCTCCGCCCATGCCCGCAGGGTCAGCTTCTGCGGCGTGATCTTGAAGGCCGCGGGGGAGAAGGAGGCATTCGCCGCCAGCCGGGTCATCTCCGGACCGCCGCTGCCCAGTTCGATCTCGCCGGTAGCCGGCGTCTGGTCGGTGGCCCGGGTGAATTCCCCGCGCCATTCGATCCCGATCCTGCGGATGCCGAAGTCATCCTCCGACAGCGTCTCGAAATCCACCGTCTCCTCAGGCAGCATCACATGCTGGCGCGGCAGGCCCTGGATGTAGATGCCCGGCGGCTGATCCGGCAGGGAATCGACCCGGATCTCGAAACCCTTCTCACCATCCAGCCCGATCGAGTCGCGCCAGTGCATCGGCATCGCGAAGCCTTCTTCCGCCAGCGTGATTTCCGGCGTGCGGGCCTTGGGGCCCTCCACCCCCATCGCGCCCTCGTCGCCGTGCTCGGAAGCATCCAGCCTCAGCGGGCCGTAAGTCGCGCTGGAAAGCTCGCGGGTGGCTTCGACCGTAACCCGCACCTTGCTGCCTTGCACGGCGGAAAGGACACCCGAGCCCAGATCCAACTCCTTGTCCGGGCGTTGCAGGTAGTCCGGGTGCTTCACGCTGCCCCAGACCTTCGTGATTGCGGGGCGCAGGGTCGGTGTCACGCGGATGAAGTGCTTCGCGTCTCCGATCTCCACCTTCAGTAAGCCCGGGTCCTGCTGCGCGGGGAACTCGAAGCGGTAGTGATCCTCCTGCAGCGTGGCGCTCACCGCGTCCTGCCGGCCGTAGCGGGCCTCACCGGATTCCGGGCGCCATTCGCTGTCCTTGGCCAGTTTGAGGTTCAGGGAAAAGGCCTCGCCCTGTGGCACCGGCAGATCGGTCGGCACGTTCTCCAGACTGGTGAAAGTGTAGCGCGGGGAAGGGGAGAGCGGCATCAGCCAGCGCTTCAGCGAGCTCATGCCCGCCTTCGGCGCGAAAATAAGGGCACCCGTGGCCGTCAGGAAAAGGGCGATCACCGCAAGGGTCCACGAACGCTGGCGGGATACCGGCAGCGCCTCGTCGAGCTTTCGCTTCTGAGCCTCCTCCGCCACCCGCTGCATGGCCGCAGCCCGCAGGCGCGGTGAGAGCGTGTCCGCATTCTCGACCTGTTGCTGCAGTTCCACGACCCCCAGCAAACGGTCGCCCAGCCCGGGGTAGCGGCGCGCGATCAGCCGCGCCAACTCGCTCTCCCGGCGGTGCTTCCACACCCAGCGGTGCATCCACAGCGGAGCGAAGACCGCCATCAGGGAGGTGCCGCCGAGCAGGATGATCAAGCGGACCAGCGCCGGCGTCTGCCAGACCCGGTCGAGGGCGAAAACCAGCAGGAAAGAAAACAGCAGCCCGAAGAAGCCCGCCAGAATCGCTTCCGCGATCTTCGCGCGCCAAAGCTGCCGGCGGAACGCGTCCAACTGCTGGCGCAGCGACTCAGGGATCGGGATTTCCACCGGCGTTTGCGGGTCTTCTGCCATGGGGATTACGCAATAAACGTCGGATGTTTCATCTGCTTTACCAACCTCGCAGGGGAAAGGTCGGAATTCCAGCGGATTTCTCGCGACCCGAAACCTGTCTTTGGCCCGATTTTCCCGTAGGAGACGCCATTTCACGGGGGTGCCGGGAACGGGTCTCAGTCCCCCACATACGGGTTTCCAGCACGTTCCGCGCCGATCGTCGTGGCCGGACCGTGGCCGGGGTAGACTTGAGTCGGGTTTGGCAGGGCGAAAAGCTTGCCCCGGATCCCGTCCACCAGTTGGCCCATGTTCCCTCCCGGCAAGTCGGCACGACCGATCGAGCCGGCGAAGAGGGTGTCACCAGAGTAGAGCTCGCCGCTTTCGGTCGCAAAGAAGGTCACGCTATCCGGCGCATGTCCGGGGACATGGGCCAAGCCGAGCATCAGGCCGCCGATCTCCAAGCGCTCCGTGCCCTCCAGCAGTTCGTCCACCTGGTAGGGCTCGACATGGATGGGCATGCCCCATGAGCGGACCCGTTCCTCCAGGGTGAGTTCGATGGAGTAGGGGGAAAATGCATAAACCTTCGCCCCCATCGCGGCCACCTCGGCGGCATCTTCCACGTGATCGTAGTGCTGGTGTGTGAGCAGCAGCGCCACGGGCTTCACCCCGCGGGCCTCCAGCCATTGGGCTACCCCTTGGGGCGCATCCACCAGCACGTGACCGCCATCCGGGGTCTGGATCAGATAACCATTTGTCTGGACGAAACCACCGGTGAAGCAATTAGGCATGCCCGGATGAAGCTAGGCTCATGCCGGGCTGTCAAATCAGCGTCACCACCGCGCCTACATCCCGACCACCACCCGCACGAACTTCTTCCCGCTCCCTGCCGTGACAGTAGCCGTTCTCATCCCGTTCGCATCCGGAGTCGTGAGAGTCACTCCCTCGGTGCTCCAAGAGGAAAGATTTTCGCTGGCCTGCACCGAGTAGCTGATGCCCTCCGCGTCGCCGTGGAAGCTCAGGCTCAGCGTCCCGCCGCTCACCACCGGCTGCGGCATGCTGCCGGCCAGGTTCGCATTCGGATCGAGCCCGAAGGCATAGGCCATCAGCAGGCTCACGCCATCGCCATTCGGGTCGGAATCCAGCGAGGTGCCGGTGCTGAATCCATTCGCCGTGAGCCAGGTGGTGATCACCGTCTGGCCGCCGATCTCCTCTGCCGGATAGCCGAGCCAGGTGGGTGTGGTGAAGCCGCTGCTGGAGGTCTGGAAATAAACGGTGAAGCCCTCCGCCGTGCTGGCGAAGACATTCGTGCCCATCGCCGGGGCATTGCCGTTGAAGACGGCCGATTCCAGTTCGCGGCAGTGGTGGAAGGCATCGCTGCCGAGGCTGCTCAAGCTGGCGGGGAAACTCACTTCGCTCAGACCATCACAGCCTGCGAAGGCCCACTCGCCGATCGCGGTTGTTCCCTCCGGGATGCTCAGGATGGTGATACTGCCCGCATAGTAGAAGGCATCCGCGGGGATGCTGGAAACACCTGCCGGAATGCTCATGCCGGTGAGTCCGTCACAGTGTGCGAAGGCACCGCTCGCCCAGCTGCTCACTCCGGCTGGGATGGCATAGCTCCCCGTCTTCGCCTCCGGGCACAGTAGCAGGGAAGTCTGGGCCTTGTTGAAGAGCACCCCGCCCGCGCTGCTGAAGCTCGGGTTCGCTGCCGCCACGGTGATGGCCGCCAGATTGCTGCAACCGCGCAGCACCTGCTCGCCCAGCGTGGTCAGTGCCGCGTTAATTCCGAAGCCCGTGATCCCCTTGCAACCGTGGAAGGCATCGTGACCCACCGAGCTCACCGCGTCCGGCAGGGTGAAGCTTGTCAGGGCGGTGCAGTTGTAGAAGGCGGAATCGCCGATCTTCGTCACGCCGGCGGGCAGTGAGACGGAGCTCAGCGCCCGGCATTCATGACACATCTGCGCCGGGATGAGGGAGACGCCGCTCGGAATCGTCAGCGCGCCGAGGCTCCGGCAGTTCAAGAAAGCCGACTCGCCGATGCCGCTCAGCGCGCTCGGCAAGCTCAGCGATGCTAGGCTGCGGCACTCCGCGAAGGCGGAATCCCCGATGCTCGTGACCGTTGCCGGGATCGTGACCGAGTTCAGGCTCGTGCAGCCTTGGAAGACCCCGTTCGGAATCACCGTCGATCCGGCCGGGAGCGAGATCGAAAGGAGCCCGGTGCAACCTTGGAAGGCGGTCGCACCGATCTTCACCACGTTCGCCCCGCTGGCGAAGCTGATGCTGGTGATGCCCGTGCGGTCCTTGAAGGCGGAGCGCCCGATCTGGGTGACATTGAAGCCGCCCAGCGTGGCCGGCACCGTGACCGCCCCGCTCGGCTCCACGAAGAAGCCGGTGATGATCGTTTTGCTCTCCACCACCGTGTAGGTGAAGGATTGCGCGAGAGCGGCCCCGCAGAGCAGCGGGACGAGGGCGAGGAATCGGAGCGATTTCATGTGCGCGTCTCTTGAGGGTTCTTACTGGACGGTCGTCACCATGTTGGTGGGCGTGAAGGTCTTGAGCGTGGTGCCGCCGCTCACGGTGGCTCCGGTGTAGAGACCGTGGAATTCCGTGCCGCCGCTGACCGTCACACCGCTCAGGATGCTGTAGCTGGTGCCCGCGGCCAGGGTGGGCAGGCTGAAGAGCATCGTGATGCCCGTGCTACTGCCGTTGGAGTAGGTGCGCGGGAGCTTGTAGACGAAGGTGCTGCCGCTCGCGGGCTTCACCTGCAGGATCACGTTCGCCGTGCCCGGCCCGCGATACACCACCGAGCGCTGCGTACTGGTGGATGCCGTGGGCGTGCTGGTGGCACCGCCCGTGCCGATCATGATGCCGCCGGTGATGGTGAAGTTGTTCTGGTCGCAGTCGAATCCTTCCTCCGGTGCGTTGTAGCCGGAGCTCACGATCACGCCGCCGCTGATCAGGATAGTGCCGTTCGAGTCGATGCCGTCGTTGTTCGAGCTGTAGCAATACACCGAGCCGCCGCTGATGGTGATCTTGGTGCTGGCATTGATCCCGTCGTCATAGGAGTTGATCTCCACGGTGCCGCCCGCGATCGTCAGGTTGGCCTTGCTCTCCAGTCCTTCGCCGCCGTTCTGCGCGGTGCTGCCGGTATAGCTGCCGCCGTTCATGGTCAGGTTGCCGCCCGCCTTGACGGCTTTCGGATTCACATAGTCGGCGCTTTGGCCGCTACCGGAGAGGAGCACCCGCGCACCGCTGGTGCTAGCGCTGATCACCGGCGTGGAGGCCACTCCAAGCACGCCGATGGTGGCCACGCCGTCGCAGGCAATCGCATCCGCTGCAGCGCCCGTGCTGCTGGTGATGATCGTGCCGCCGGTAATGGTGAGGTTGCCGTCTCCCTTCAGGCAATCCGCTGCCGCCATGTCCAGTGTGCCGGAGGCATTCGTAAAAGAAGAAGTGTTCGACCCGCTGGTCGCGATATTGAAGCTGCCGCCGCTGATGGTGATGTTACCATCCACGGAGATGCCCTTGCCAGCTTGCCCGCTGTGGGTGATGCCGATGGTCCCGGCACTCACGTTCAGGTTGCCGTCGCACTTCATGGCCGTGCAGTAGGAGGGATTGTAGCGCGTGGTGCCGGTGATTTGCTCCAAGACCGCCGCGCCGGACATCGCGAAGCTGAACACACCGCCTTGGATCGTCATGTCCGTGCCGCTCTTCATCGCCTTCGATTGCGCACCGCGCGCCGTGAAACCCAGCGTGCCTCCGGAGATGGTGAGCGCCTGCTTGGTCCCGATGCCATCGCCCGAAGCGCCGTCCACGGTGATTGCCACCGTCCCGCCGCTGATCGACAGCGCGAGATCCGATGCCAGGCAATCGCCGCTCGCACCGCTGCTGCTGGCGGTTACGCTGCCATTGGTAATCGTCAGGGTCCCGTCCGCCTTGATCCCGTCCGCGGATGCAGCATCGGTCGCTCCCAGCGAGTTCGTGTAGCTGGTGGAAACGCCGCCGCTGGTCGCCACATCCACGCTGCCGCCGCTGATGCTGACATTCCCGCCTGCGGAGATCCCTTTGCCCGCCGTGCCGGTGTGGGTGATGGTGATGCTCCCGCCGGTGATCGCCACGTTCGCATCGCTCTTGATCGCGGTGCAGTAGGAGGGATCCACATAGCTGCCTGACGTGCCGGTGACCGTCTCCAGATAGACCGCGCCGCTCAGGTTGAAGGCCAGGCTGCCGCCGTTGATGGCCAGGTCCGCCTTGTTGGAGAGACCTTTGCCCTGCACGCCGTCCACGGTCATGTTGATTGCGCCGCCGTTCACCGTCATGGTGCCGTCGCACTTGATTCCCTTGGTGTCCGCCACCGTGCTGCGCACCTTGATGCTGCCGCCGTTGATCAGCACGTAGCCCGCATCCGCGTCGATGCCGTCGCCCGTGGCTGCCAGGTCCAGATTGCCGTGGTCCATGCGGAAGTAGGCATTCACATGCACCGCATCCTTCACCGCGCTGCTTACCTTCACATCTCCGCCCAGCGCCCGCAGATAGGAGTTGCTGTTAATGGCATGGGACTTCATCCCGGCCACCGTCAGGCTGCCGTGTCCGCTCAGGATCATCGGTCCCGTGGCATGCAGGGCGCCCGAACCGCTCCGCGTGTAGCTCGCGCTATCCGTCAGGCTGTTGCTGCTGCCCTCCGCCAGATCGACGAAGCCGCGCTCGGTCGAGAGGATGGAGATCGCCGGGCCGTCGGTGCTCGTCAGGCTCACGCCGTTCAGCGTCACCTTCGCCGGGTAGCTGCTGCTGATCTGCACGTAGCCGCTCGCGGAGCTGCCGGAGAGGATGTAGTTCACCCCCTCCACCGCGGAGTCGATGACGATCCCGGAGGAGCCCGCAGCGGAGGTGATCGTCACGCCCGCGCCGTTCGTCACCGTGGCGCTGCTGCCGCTGAAGGCGATCGTCACGGTCTTGGTGAAGTCGCTGTCCTCCACGTAGTCGCGGTCAGCCGCAAGTGTGCTGGCGATCGGAAGAATACTGAGGCATGCCGCCGCCGCGAAGAGGTTCCGTGCGATCATAGATTCTGCCACGGACCTTAGCGGACTGTCGATTAAGCGGACGTTAAGCCCGGCGTCTCCGCACAATTTCGTCGCGGCCCGGTTCTTCCCGGATTCTTCATCGTGCCGACCTTGACATAAGATAGACGGGCAACCCCTTATCGCGCGCGATGTTTTGCCCTATCCTCCGCGGCAGTTCCCGTCTTGCCCTCGCGGTCTCCGCCTATCTGCTCTCCGCCGCCGGCCTGACCGCGCAGGCACCTCAGGGCCGGATCCTGAACACCTTCGATCTCCAGACTTTCACCGCCGCGCCGTTCCTGGAGTCGGGTGACATGGTCGTGAGCGCGGAGTGGCACTACAACGACGACTGGGACGCGCGCCGCTACGAGTGGCTGAAGGTGAAGTTCTGGAACAAGGATGGTAGCAACTACAGTGAGCGGATCCTGCCCGAAGGCCTGATCGCCAACCGCTACAACATGCAGTCCTTCGTCAACGGGGACGATCTCTTCCTGGCGAACGGCGGCACCTTCGATGTCGTGAATCGCGATCCTTCGGTCCCGATCCGCGGCACCAGTGGCATCTGGACTCACGATCTCAGCGACGTGACCGACCGCTACCTGATCGTCCGCACCGAGCACGCGCAGGATTGGGACGGCATCAAGTTCCACGATCGCCAGACCTTCAACCAGATCGGGCGCGTCGAAACCTCGCTCCGCGTCCAGCAGCTTAAGGGTCGGGAGAATGACATCGTCTTCAGCTCCCGCGATTCCCGGGGGAAGTTCCGGCTGCATCGCATGGCGTATCCGGACTTCAGCCGCCGCGATGTCGTGAAGATGAAGATCGCCGCGCTCCCGGGGGCTTGGGACTGGGTCTCTTACTTCGGGAAGGAGTTCGCGGTGGTCACCCTGGACGGGACCGAAGTCATCATCCGCTACACCGATCCGCTCCGGAACGGAAAGCCCGGCCTCTATCTCGTGCCGAGGATGAGCCCTTGGGGCAGTTGGGCCGAGGCGGGGGATACCTTGTTGAACTGGGCCAGCTATCGGGACGTCAGTCTCCACCGCATCGAGTTCGGTGCCGCAGGCCCGCAGAGGGTGCCGGTGGGTCTTCCTCCCGGGTTGCGGAACTATTCGATCGTCTCCACGGGACCGGACAGCATCTACCTGAGAAGTCCCACGCAGTACACGGAGTCGCCTTACTTTGCGTGGTCGAACTGGGTCCACCGTCTCGATATCTCGGCGGGCCGGCAGCTGACTCTGAATAGCCCGGTCGCGGACGAGCGGGATGGCAAGATCCGCTTCACCGCCCGTCTCGACATGCCCTCCGCGTCTCCCGTCACCATCGGCTATGAGACCGCCGGGCACAGCGCGGTCTCGGGCACGGATTTCACCGCCAGCTCCGGCACGGTCGTGATCCCCGCGGGCCAGCATGAGGCCTACATCGATGTGCCGCTGATCGAGGATCTCACGATCGAGGCGCCTGAGACGCTCGAGCTGAAAATCACCTCGCTGGCAGGTGCCACCTGTGAGCCATCGTCCAGCTATGGACGAATCCGCGGCTCCGGAGCCCGCTTGTTGGAAGTCGTGAAGGAGGACATTGGCGGCGCTGTCGTTTCAACCCTCGATGATTCCATATCCCCGGTCGGGGGTGCCCGCAGGTTTAGTATCGGTGCGGTGACGGTGGACGCCCGGATGCATGGCTTCGATTGCTTCTGGCCGGTTGCCGATGCCGGGGATGGCTTCCGCTATGCCCGCGCACTGCCGCATGGCAGCGATTCCTACCACATGAAGATCTGCCAATTCCACGCGACCACGGGGGAGCTGCTGGAGGTCTTCGACTTCGCTCCCTTTGGTGTCGGTGGCGGCAAGCTCACCTTGGGCTATGGAGAGGGATATGTCCGTTATGGGTTCTTCGACGGCCTCCCGGTGCTGGCTCTCGATGGCCTGCCAGTGGCTGAAGGCCCCGCCGCGAAGGAGATTGTCACCCGGGCCGAGCGCACGCTGCAGCCGCTCGATATCACGGCGGAGTGGAGCGACCCCGCATCGACGATCGGCGATGCCAGCTTCGAGCATCTGCCGTCCGGTGACATCGTATTCCGCCTCTCCGGTGGTCAGGAGCAGCCTCAGATCTATGACTTCACCACCCATCTCGTCACGACGGTGAACGCAGCGGGGGCTTCGGGTCAGAGCCCGCGCCTCACCCCGCTTACCATCACCGAGGATCTTTCCGAACCACTCACCTTCGTTCCCGCGCAGACCACGAATCCTTCCGCACTGGCGGTGAGCGGCAACCGTCTTTGGACCGGATCGGAATCCGGGAACTCCTTGGAATCATTCGTCTTTGAGGGCGGAGTCCTGACATCGGGCTCCAAGCTCGTGCTCCCTGCCGGCACCTTCCTCCGTCCACCGATCGACACGCTCGGATACAACAAAGACCACGCGATCGCCTTTGATGGCGAGCGGGTCTTTGCCGCCTCGGTCAAGGGTGGGGGAGAGGGCTTCACCGTGGTGAGCGGGACGAATACGACAAAGCCAAAAGCCAAGCTCGTGCCCACCCGTTCCCGGTTGATCGCCCAGGCCACGGGCGGCGGCTTCCTCGCCTCCAGCTACCGCGTCTCCACCACGGAGGGCTTCGTGCGCTTTGTGGAACTGCGGAACGCCAAAACCAACAAGGTTGTGGCAACCATCCGCCCCGTCTTTGATTCCGGTCTTTTCGGTTTCTCGCTGGCCATCACCGACCATGTTCTCTGGGTGGGATCTCCGGTCTATGAAGGTGGCGGTAAAGTGTTCGGCTACGAACTCGGGCGCTTCACGCAGGTGGCCACCTTGGAGAGTCCCTCGCCGGTCGGGCGTGGCTTTTTCGGTTACTCGCTCGCCGCGCACGGGCCCTATCTCGTGGTGGGTGAGGCCTCCTCCGTCGCGCCCGGCGCAGCATGGGTCTACTCGGTGGATGGCCGGAATCAACTCGCCCGCTTGGGCTCCGGTCTTGAAGAGGGCTGGGATGGCTTCGGCACCCGTGTCGCCACCCGCGGTGGCCGGATCCTTGTGGGTTCAGGGCATCTGGAAGGCATCTCCGATTTCGAGCGGGAGGATACCATCGGCCACCGCCCGGTGATGCTCTGGAATTCCGCCGATTCTCCTGCGATCCGCCTGCAATCATCATTCCACGCCAGCAGCATGCACGACACCGGCGTGGGCATCGCCCTCTTGGATGACGCAGCCGTGATCTTTTCTCGCTCTCGCAGTGATGGGTCTGCGGGCTTCGAATATGTCGCCTTGCCCGCGGTTGCGACGGAGTAGTCATCCTGCCTTCTCTCTGTCGGGGCTCCGGAGATCGTCATCGTTCAGCGGGAGCGTGTGTCAGCATCCCGCTCCCCGCTTCGGGCATCCCCGGCCACAGCCTCGGGATCTCAAAGGGTTCCGTTCCGGGCCTTCGTAAATTTCCTTACAAAAGCCCATTCAAGGTTTTTGTTGCCCCTTTCGGAAAGCGGGGTCTATCGTCGCGGCCCGCCATCGCGTCCTTCCTTGTGCAAGGTGCCGGAAGGATGCGATGGCGGAAGCATCGCTTTTCCACTCATGAATCCGGACCGCGCGACCCTGAATTTCCTAAACAGCTTCCCCGAGGACGCCCGAAAGCGCGGGGAAAAACTCCAGAAAGACGGGGCCGTCACGCAGATCTTCGGCAATCACCTTTTCATCCAAGGCCGCGTCGAGGACGAGTCCGGCACCTTCCGCACCAGCCTGCGTCTCCAGGGGAACCGCTGGTTCGGCTCCTGCACTGCGGAGGACGAGCTGATCTCCGGCGCCTGCCAGTATGCGACCATGATGGAGCGCATGCACCGCGGCGAGGACCTGCCGGAATCGCCGAACGAATTCGATGACACCCCGATCCTCGACATCATCGAGGACAAGCTGGGCCGCGAGTTGGACGACAAAGAGGCCGACTTCGTTTCCAAGATCGAGAAGCGCTACCGCCGCTACGTGATCGAAGGCGAGCTGCACGACCACGACATGGTCCGCATCACGCCGCGCTGGGAAATCACCACCTACGAGCCGCTGGAACTCTGGCCGATGCCGCCGGGGGACATCCTCGAGTTCTGGAACTACCTGGCCTACGCCTTCTACAAGAAGAAGCTCCCTTACCCGGAGTTCATGAACGTGATCACCGATCTGGCCCACGTTCAGAAGAAGATGGCGGATTGGGAGCAGGAGCGCGAGGTCGCTTCCTGGTATGACCGCATCGAGCAGGTCAACGAGCGCCCGCCGCAGGATCCGCCGATCGAGGTGGCCTTCCGCTTGGTCGCCACGATCAACGAAGCCCGCATCGAGGTGAAGGAGGGCGTGAACGGCCTCTGGACCCAGATTCGCGAGAAGAACGAGATCGAGCGCCTGGTGCAGATGCACCATCAGGCCGCACTCCGCATGGATGCCTCCAGCCAAGTGCTGTGGGAGCATTTTCTCTCCTACTTCCGCGATCAGAACGAGATCACCTTCGACTTCGATCAGGAGGAAGCCTGCCGCTTCATGAACCGCGTCTTCCGCCAGCCGGCCCTGAAGGGCTACCTGGTGAACCTCGACGAGCGCGAGTTCAAGGTGGTGACGGACGCCCTGAAGTGGGTCTGCGAAGATGATCCGTATGATCCGAACAGCTTCGCCCTGCAACTCGTCACCGCCGGCGGCGAGAACGTGTCGCACTCGGTGCGCATGTTGCCGGGTCGAAAGGAGCTCTATCAATCCGACGAAACTGTGTTCCCCGGCCCGCCGCGCTGGCTGGAGGAGACGGAAGTGATGCCGCGCTACCTCATTCCGAAGCGCGTGATCGACTCGCTCGAAGGCGTGGAGTTCCTCCGCAAGATTGGGGCCACCCTGCCGGAGTCGCTCAAGAAGCGCGTGGTCGATCTGGAGCTGAAGCCGAAGTTCGAGCTCAAGCTTGTCGCCGGCCTCACCGCCGCGGAAACCGAGCACCTCGTCATCGACGTCACCGCCATCGAGTCGAAGGAACGCCGCACCGAGCGCCTGACCAAGGAAGGCTGGGAGCTGGTCGAGCAGGCCCCGCTCAAGGGCAAGCAGCTCCTCCGTTTCGCCCGCGAGGAACTTTACCCCGTGCCGCGCCTTCTCGAAGAGATGGGCCTCACCTACGACGAGAAGCTGCTGGCCTTCAAATCGCGCATCACCAAGCAATTCCCCGAGAAATTCGCGGAGTGGATCAAGGCGATGCCCGAGTCCGTCACGCTCGATATCGACCTGCGCCTGAAGTCGATCCTCAACGACCCGGTCACTGCCGCGGTTCGCTTCGAGGTGATCAACCAGGAAATCGACTGGTTCGACCTGCGCATCGTCATCGATGTGGAAGGCGTCAATCTCTCGAAGGCGCAGATCCGCCAGCTCGTCGCGGCCCGTGGCGGCTACGTCCGCATGGAAGACGGCTCGTGGATGCGGCTTGAGATCAAGCTCGATGCCGACCAGCGCGAGGCCGTCACCCGCCTCGGTCTCGATCCCTTCGACCTTTCCGGCGAAACGCACCGCATGCACGCCCTGCAGCTTGCCGATCCGAAGGCCGCCGATGTCTTCGACCCGAAGGCATGGAAGCGGATCAAGGACCGCGCCGGCGATATCCAGATCGAGGTGCTCCCACCCGTTCCGACCAAGCTCAACGCTACCCTGCGACCCTATCAGGTCGATGGCTTCCGCTTCCTCGCCTACCTCGCCACCAACGGCTTCGGCGGCATCCTCGCCGACGACATGGGTCTTGGTAAGACGATCCAATCCCTCACCTACGTGCTCTGGCTGATGGAGGAAGCCGAGGCGAAGAAGGAAGACCACCGCCCGGTGCTCGTCGTCTGTCCGAAGTCCGTCTTGGACGTGTGGGCCAGCGAGGCCGTGAAGTTCGCCCCCGGCATCCGCGTGAAGGTGCTTCGCAACCGCGAGGACTTGGACGTGAAGGACACCCAGGAGAACATCGACATGCTGGTGCTGAACTACGCCCAGCTCCGCGTCTGCGGCGATCTCCTGAACGAGATCAAGTGGCTCACCACCATCCTCGACGAAGGCCAGCAGATCAAGAACCCGGACTCGAAGGCCGCCAAGTGCGCCCGTGAGCTGGACTCCGCGAACCGCCTGGTCCTTACCGGTACGCCGATCGAAAACCGCCTGCTGGACATGTGGTCGCTCATGGCCTTCGCCATGCCCGGTGTGCTCGGTAGCCGCGCCTACTTCAAGAAGCGCTTCGACAAGCGGAAGGACCCGCTCTCGCAGAATCGCCTCGCCGCCCGCCTGCGTCCCTTCCTGCTCCGCCGCACCAAGCTGCAGGTGGCCCAGGACCTGCCGCCGCGGACGGAAGAGGAGGTCTACTCCAAGATGGAGAACATCCAGCAGGAGCTCTACAAGGCCGAGCTGAAGCGCATCCAGAAGGCCCTCCTCGGACTCGATTCCGACGAGGCGGTGAAGAAGAACTCCTTCGCGATCTTGCAAGGCCTCATGCGCCTCCGCCAGATCTGCTGTCACCCCGGCCTCATCGATCCGAAGTACCTGAAGGAAGAGTCCGCGAAGATGGAGTCCCTCTTCTACCTCTTGGACCAGCTCCACGAGGAAGGCCACAAGGTGCTCGTCTTCTCGCAGTTCGTCTCGATGCTCGACCTGATCAAGGCACGCCTCGAACTCGAAGCCCGTCCCTTCCACTACCTCACCGGTCAGACGAAGGATCGTAAGGGCGAGATCGAGCGCTTCCAGACCACCAAGGATCCGTCCGTCTTCATGCTCTCGCTGAAGGCCGGTGGTGCCGGTCTGAACCTGACCTCCGCGTCCTACGTCATCCTCTACGATCCGTGGTGGAACCCGGCCGTGGAGAACCAGGCCATCGACCGTACCCACCGTATCGGTCAGAAGAACAAGGTCATCGCGTATCGTCTCCTCACCCGCGACACCGTGGAAGAGAAGATCCGTATCCTCCAGCACCAGAAGACCCAGCTCGTCACCAACGTGCTCGGCGACGAAGGCTTCGCCTCGAACCTCGGCCTGGAAGACCTGCAGTTCATCCTCAACCACGGCGGCGAGGACGAGGAACCGAGCTAAGGTTCCTCGAGCGAAACGCTTCTACCAAGGCGGCTGCCCCATCCGGGCAGCCGCTCTTTTTTGGCATTGTGGGTATCGCTGGGATCAGGTGCGCGAGGTTTGTTGGTGATTGGCGACTTCCGCTCTGAATTGGCCGTCTTGCTTTCTGCCGGTGTTTGGACATCATCCTGATATCCCCGTGAATCTGACAATCATATCCGCCAATGCCACCAAGGTGATGTCGATCGCCACTGCCGCTTACTGGGCCTTTGCAGCGTGGATCATGATAGGTGATCGGATCTCGGGAAATTGGATGACGAAAGAAGGCCTGTGGATCGTGCTCGTCCTGCTCACAGGCTTTTGTGGCACCGGCTTCTGGGTCATGATGGCGCCCTTGTTGATCAAGGTATTCAGAACCACCGACAGACCTTATGGCGCGAGAGAGCTCGGGAAAGCATTCTGGTGTCTCAGCACGCTTCCGGTCGTCTTGCTCTGTCTTGGACTTGTTTTGCTTCTGCTATATTACAGGATCATCGAGGCCTAGGTGCTGCCTTCAAGTGATAGGGCTTCTCTTTTGGACAAATGGCCGCGTTTGCCCGGTCCGCAGGCTTGGATCTCATCAAGGCTTGCAGCGGGTTCAACCCCGCTGCTGCACCCTCTTCCGATAAACCCAAGGTCCAGTATCTACTCCGCCGCCCCATGACCAAACTCACGGAAGTCATCGACCTCATCTCCGAATCGACGGGCCGCAATCCTTCTACTCTGAGCCCGGACACGCGCCTGAGTGAAGACCTCGGCATCGATGGAGACGACGCGGAAGAGCTGACGGAGGAGTTCGCCTCCCGCTTTGGTATCGATCTAACAGGCTACGAGCATCTCCGGCATTTCGGTCCGGAAGCGGGATGGAGTCCTTTCACCATCCATCCCTCCGCGCCCTTGATTCCCATCACCATTGCCCGCTTGGCGGAGGCCGCCGCTGCGGGGCGCTGGATCAGCGGAACTTCTTGAATGCGGATTCCCCGCCGCAACCGAATTGAAGCGACCGGGTTGATCCCCTTATCATGAAATCGATTGCGGCGTGGATCTTCGCGATGATCGCAGCGGCCGGGCTGGCTTCTGCAGCGGCCTACGATCCGATCAAAGTTCCCGACGCGAAGATCGATTCCCAAACCTTTGAGGTGAAGGACGCCAAACGGGATCGCAGCCTGCCGGTACGCGTCTATCTGCCCGCCAGCAAGAAGCCGGCTCCGGTTATCCTGTTCTCGCACGGTCTCGGCGGCTCGCGGGACAATAGCCCCTATCTCGGCAATCACTGGGCGGGTAGGGGATATGCGGTCGTCTTCGTGCAGCACCTCGGCAGCGATGAAAGCGTGTGGAAGGACGCCGCCGGGCCGGAGCGCATGGCGGCGATGAGGAAGGCGGCCTCGCTGGAAAATTACCGTGCGCGGGTGGGGGACATCCCTGCGGTGATCGATGCGCTCGCTGGATGGAACGCCGAGGAGAAGCATGCTCTCCACGGCCGCTTGGACCTCGAGCATATCGGCATGTCCGGTCATTCCTTTGGTGCCCAGACCACCCAGGCGATGGCGGGTCAGAGCGCCGCTGCCGGGCGGGTCTCCTTCGCGGAGCAGAGAATTGATGCCGCCGTCATGTTCAGCCCCAGCCCGCCGAGGGTGGGAGATGCCGCGACCTCCTTCGCCTCGGTGAAGATCCCTTGCTTGCTGATGACCGGCACCTTGGATGACAGCCCGATTGGCAATACCTCTCCCGAGAGCCGTCTCGATGTCTTCCCGCACTTGAAGCAGGCCGCGGCTTGGCAGGTCGTGTTCGACAAGGCCACCCACATGGATTTCGGGCAGCGGCCCGGCAAGGTTGGCAGCCCACGCTACCACCGCGCCATCCTCGCCCTGAGCACCGCCTTTTGGGACGCTGAGTTGAAAGGCGACAAGGAGGCGAAAACCTGGCTGAACGGGCCCGGCGCGAAGTCGGTCCTGATCGCCGAGGACAAGTGGGAGATGAACCCGCAGGCGAAGGCCGGGGCCATCAAGTGAAGTTCACCCGTTCGTAGAGCTCGGCCAATCTCAGTTCTGCTTCGACTTCCGGCAGAGGGACTACCGCATCTAAGCCGTCGTGCTGCTCGACCGCAAAACCCCCGTCCACTCGACGACGATGCAAGACCACACGCGCTTCTTCCGATTCAACGAAGATCAGCACCTTGAGCGAGGGGATTCCGAGATAGGCAGCCCGCTTCTCTCCCAGATCCGTGCGACGGGTGGATCCGCTGATCACCTCGATGACCACGACCGGATGGTCTTGGAACCGATCGCTATCCGGATTCGGATGGCAGACCACCATGGCGTCCGGGTAGTAGAAACGCACGTGGTCGGATTGCTCGATCCGGATCTTGGTGTCGCTGTTAAAGGGCTGGCAGGGCCGACCACGCAAAACAATGCCCAAGCTGATGAGGGCGTTGGAGGCGATGGCATTGTGACGATTTGTCGCCCCCGCCATGGCATGGATCTCTCCGCCGAGATACTCATGCCTTACGTCGGAAAGCTCCTCGCCGTCCAGATAGTCGGAGACGCTTACGAGCGAAGGCTGTTTCAGGGCGGTCACAGCAGGGGATCTACCCGAAAACCGTTGATCCCGCAAGCCCCCGCCGCCCTCTAACGCCGGTAGAAATCCCGGGGAAGTCGCGTATGATGCGCCATCGTGAAGAAGTTCATTGCCCTGATTCTCGCCCTGATCTCGGGAGCTTACGTCTTTACCCCGCTTGGTTGGGTTCCGGACCCTCTGCCTCTTATCGACGAAGCCACCGCCCTCATCATCTTCGTGAAGGCCATGGGAGTGTTGGGAATCGACCTCAGCCGTCTAGTACCCTTTTTGGGTCGCAAGGAAAAGACTCCCCCAAAGCCGCAAGGGCAGGTAGTTGATGTTTGATTTTTCGGGAATTCTGCCGAAAAAGCGGCGCTCCAGCCGCGTAAACACCCGCGTCCATGACCGATACCGATTCTCCTCGCCGCTCCATTATCGGCCCGATCTTCCTGACCTTGGTAGGTCTGGCGATGATCGTAGCCCTCGCCATGCTGCCCGCTTGGGCGGGCAGCCCTCCGGAGGAGGGCTTGCCGGATCTGGCGAAGTTCTTCGGGCGCTTCCACCCGGTGATGCTGCATTTGCCGATCGGCATGCTGCTGCTGGTGCTGGCCCTTGAGTTCGGCCGCCTCTTCTCCAAGAAGCCCTCCAGCTCCACCCAAGTGCCGATGTTCCTTGCGGCGGTCTCCGCGGTCATCGCGACCCTGCTCGGCTTCGTCCTGTATTACAGCATGTCGTCGGATTACGACAAGGAGCTGGGCGAGCGTCACCTGAATGGCGGCATCATTTTCGCCTGCGGCACCGTGGCCGCCTTCGTGGTGAAGGTCTGGGTGGATGTCGCGGGTGGGAAGGGGACTTGGCTCTACCTCACCATGCTGCTCGGCAGCTCCGCGGTCATGGGCTTCGCCAGCCACGATGGCGCCTCGCTCACCCACGGGAAAGACTACCTGACCCAATATGCTCCGAATGAAGTGCGTCAGGTGATCGGCCTCCCGCTCAAGGAGGAGAAGAAACCGAAGATCAAGGGCGGCGCTCCAGCTGGCGATACGCTTGCCGGCGGCGAAACTCCTGCTGCCGATGGCACCGTGCCCGTGGCCGCTGCGAAGGCTCCCGGCGAACAGGTGGTCTACACCGACATCATCGCACCGATTCTCGAACAGAAGTGCTACTCCTGCCACAATGCCGACAAGCAGAAGGGCAAGTACCGCATGGATGAATACGAACTGCTCGTGAAGGGCGGCAAGGAAGGGGATGGCATTATCCACGGCAAGTCCGCCGACAGCAACGTGATCGTCCGCATCGATTTGCCCGAGGACGACGACGAGCACATGCCGCCGGAGGGCAAGAAGGATCTGGAGCCGCATGAAGTGCTGCTCGTGAAGTGGTGGATCGATGGCGGTGCCTCGAAGGATGCCAAGCTTGCCGATCTCCAGGCCTCCGATGAGATCAAGATGGCTCTCGGCAAAGTGGTGCCACCGGAACAGCTCGCCCAGCAGAAGGCCGCTGCCGAAGAAGCGCAGAAGGCATCCGCCGACAAGCGCGAGTCCGTGAAGGTGGAGGTGGAGCGCCTGCGCAAGGAGTTCCCTGCCGCGCTCAATTTCGAGTCCCAAGCTTCCAGCGGCGTGACTTTCACCGCCGTGAGCATGCGCAAGGAGTTCGGTGACGACGATTTGGCCAAGCTCGAGCCGGTGATGCCGGCCATGGTTTCGCTCGATCTCTCCGCTTCGGGCGTGACCGACAAGGGTGCGGCCTTGCTCAAGGGCGCCACCGACCTGAAGACCCTCCGACTCCCGGAAACCGCTCTGACCGATGCCGGTCTCGATGTCCTCGCCGGTCTCCCGAATCTCGAATCGCTGAACCTTTACGGCACCCAGGTGACCAATGACGGTGTGGCGAAGCTCGCAGGCCTGCCGAAGCTCAAGAAACTTTACCTCTGGCAGACCAAGGTCGACCAAGCCGGCATCGACGCCCTCAAGGCGAAGCTCCCGGAATGCGAGGTGGTGATGGGTCTGTAATCCCGACCTGCTTCTGATAGCTTGGTCCAGTATCTTAGCCACCGCTATCTGGAGAGGTGGCGGTGGTGTAGGTCGTTAGGACGGGATGTTGCAGCGCCGATTGGAATCGTGAGTGATAGTCCCGGAGCGTCGGATTGACCTCCGGAGACATGGGGTTTAGAAGGGGAGTCAAGCGCATGTTCCCTCTCCGAGTTTTCAAGGCAACGATCTTCCTAGCTGCTTCCGGAATTGCTCTTGGTGCGACGCCTTATCTCGTCAAGGACCTCAACCCGGCGACCGGGAGTGCGGGTTCAGAGCCGCTTGAAATCCTGGCGCTTGAGGATGTCGCCTATTTCACCGCTAAGGACAGTGTTAACGGATATCAGCTCCGTAGAACCGACGGAACACCTGAAGGCACTTCCATTGTCTACAACACCGGCTTGGTAAGCACAGCGCCCGATTCCCCGTCGAATCTGACGCGGGTCGGCTCAACCATCTTCTTTGCAGGTGGACGTAGCAGCGCGAAGGAGCTTTGGAAAAGCGACGGATCCTCGGGCGGTACGGTGCTGGTCAAGGATATCGCGCCGGGGACGGGATCATCGTTTCCCGCGCGTTTCACCCCGAAAGGCAACTTGCTGTATTTCACGGCCAACGACACGGTTAATGGCACGGAGCTTTGGCGTAGCGACGGGACTGCCGCTGGCACATGGATGGTGAAAGACATCCGCCAAGGATCAGGTTCGTCAGAGCCTCGTAGTCTCACCGTCGCGGGTGACCTCCTCTATTTCTTGGCAGACGATGGGATAAACGGAATCGAGATTTGGCGAAGCGATGGCACGTCGGGCGGCACCTCGCTTCTCAAAACAATTGTCCCCCCGCAGGTTTCGCCGGGGCTGAAGTGCCTCACGGCTTTCGGTTCACAACTCCTGTTCTGTGCGGATGACGGCATCTCGGGGATGGAGCTGTGGATCAGCGATGGGACATCCGAAGGCACGAGATTGGTAAAAGATCTTTCTCCGGGGGTAGGATCAGGTCTTGCGAACGTGGAAGATGGTGAACTCGTCGTGAACGGAGGTGCCGTTTATTTCGGTGGCAGTAATGGCAGCCACGGAATCGAACTATGGAGAAGCGACGGCACCGCCGAAGGCACCACGATGGTAAAGGATCTGGTGCCGGGCGCTTCGGGGAGCGGCGCGAAGCTGATTGCCAATCTGGGATCCTATTTGGTTCTCGCCGCCTCGACAGCAGGGCGCGGTTACGAACTGTGGGCGAGCGACGGGACTACCGTGGGAACGGTGATGCTGCCAGAGATCCGCCCCGGCACCGAGGGAGTGGAGATCCAAGATCGGAAGGTGGCCGGAAGCATTCTCTTTTTCTCGACCAACGACGGAACCAGCGGTCAGGAACTATGGAAGACGGATGGCACCGTCTCAGGTACTTTGCGCGTTGCCGATATCCGCCAAGGAAGCGGATCGAGCGACCCGGCGAAGATGGCCGCTTTCAAGGACGGAATCCTGTTCACTGCGAACGATGGCACAAGAGGCCGCGAACTTTGGCGATCCGATGGAACTGCGGGGGGCACTTCGATCGTGAAGGACTTGGAGCCGGCCGCGGGGTCGGGTATCGGGAACTTTGCCGACGGCGATTGGATCGCGGTCGGAGACATCGTTTATTTCGCCGGGTTCACGCCCGAGCATGGTAACGAGCTGTGGCAGACGGATGGCACCCAGGAAGGAACCAGAATGGTTGCGGACAGCAATCCCGGCACCGGCAGCACCGGACCCTCCTACCTCACACAGTCAGGGGATCTAATCTTCTTCGAGGGATATCGGGAAGCTCACGGATTTGAGCTGTGGAGAACCGATGGCACACCCGAGGGGACCTTCATGGTGAAGGACATTTTTCCGGGCGCTTCCAGCTCCAGTCCGATGTATCTGATCGATCATCACGGGCTATTGTTTTTCCTGGCGAACGACGGCGTGAACTCCGCACAGCTCTGGCGCTCGGACGGGACGTCGGAAGGGACTTCAATGGTGATGGCAATCGAGCCTGGTGGACAGAATCCCATCTCGCTTCCCTTCGCATCGGCAGGTGATTTCGTGTTCTTCGGTGCCAGAACGGCGGCCAATGGGGAGGAACTCTGGCGCTCGGACGGGAGCCTGAAGAGAACCGGGCTCATCAAGGATATCTCCAATAATTTCAGCGGTCAGGATCTGATGTTCTCTGCCTATCCCGCCTCGATAACATCGGCAGGGGATTTCGTTTATTTCAAAGCCACCAACGCTCCGACAGGAAGAGAGCTGTGGCGTAGCGATGGGACCGAGTCCGGGACCTTCCAGCTCCGGGACATTGTCCCGGGAACCGGCAATGGTTTGGGCTCGGGCAGCTTGGTGAGAACTCATGGCACCAATCTGATTTTCTCATCGGGTAGCACGATCTGGAAGACGGATGGCACGAGCGTTGGAACCCAGCCGGTGAAAAATATCACGCCTGCGACGCCAGAGTTCGGCTCGTCGTTCGCGGTGCAAGGTGGTCGCGTCTTCTTTCCGACTTCCGAGACAGGTTTGATGTCTGAACTCTGGGTCTGCGATGGCACTTCGGCCGGAACCTTCAAAGTCCTTCCGCAGGCCTCGGGTGGTCCCCGGAATCCATACAAGCTGGTGTCGACTCCGGAGCGCGTCTACTTTGCTGCCTTTTTGCCCGATACATTGGAATGCAGGTTGTGGCGGAGTGATGGCACCGCACAGGGGACAATCGCCCTGCCGCGGTTCGATGGAGTGGAAGGAGCGACCATAGAAAGGATCATCGCGACCTCCAAGAAGGTGTTTGTTATCGCTTCGACGATCGAGCATGGCAAGGAGCTCTGGGCGCTCGACCTGAAGCCGGTGATCATGGTTGAACAGCCAGGAGGAAGCATGCTTCCCGCCTCGGGAGGTGAAGTGACATGGGATTCCACCGAAACCGGTGGTGCTGGGAAAACCTTCCGTATCCGGAACGAGGGAGAGTCCGGCTTGCATGGAGTTCAGATCGTGCTCGACCCACCGGATACCGGCGTCTTCCAACTCTCCACCCAACAAACGCAAACGACCTTGGCTCCTGGCGAAAGCACGACCTTCATGATCACCCGGGTGAGTGCCAGTGAAGCGGCTTCCGTTAGCCTCAGGGTCTCTTCGACGACAGCGGATGTCGCTCCGACGGAGGTCGGCTTGGTCGCGGCCTTGCCTCTCCCGGACATCGAGGTCGATCCCGCCACTGTCACCTTTGACCCGGAGACCGGTTTCTATCGTTTGGTGGCTGTTTTGACCAATCCGTGGGTAGGTTCGGTCGGGCCCTTTGAAGTTGTCGTCAGGAATCTACCTTCCGGGGTCACGCTTCAGGGTGCCGAGGATGGTCGGATCCTTCTTTATCCCTCTCAGGTTGCCTCGGGAACTAGCACCCAGTTGGTCCTCTGGATCGAGGCTCCGGGCGGACTCGGGACCTTTGCTCCGGAGTTCGTGGTGCAAGCGGTGCCTCCGGAACTGCCGTTCGTGATCGAAGGGGTCCAAAGAACGGCAGAAGGGTTCACCTTGCGATTCCCTGCGAGAGCGGGGCGGCGCTATGTCGTGGAGTACAGTGACAATGGCACTTCGTGGACTCCTTGTCCGGATCCGATCGACGCGAGATCGAACCGGGTGGAATGGACTGACCTTGGGCCGCCCCAAACACACGTTGAGCCGGGTCAGGTGAATAGAAGATTCTATCGGGTGGTGAAGCTTGGCGCGCAGTAAGGAACACCGCAGGTCCGAATTTCCCAGGCCTGCCCTCAGCTCCCTAACAGAGTGGCGAGATCCTCCTCGCCGATCACCTTCACGCCCAGCTTCTCGGCTTTGTCCCGCTTGGAGCCACCGCCCTCGCCGGAGAGCAGGTAGTCCGTATTCGCGGAGATCGACCCGGAGACCTTCGCGCCTTTCGATTCGAGGAAGCGCTTCATCTCATCACGCCCCATCGAGAGAGTGCCTGTAATCACGAAGGTCTTCCCCGCCAGCGGCATTTCCGAGAGGTCTGCTTCCGCGGGCTTGGGCAAATAGTTCTCCGACTTCGGATCGATGCCCAGTTCGGCCATGCGTTCCAGCACGTGCTTGCCACCTTCGGATTCAAAGAAGGCCATCACCGCTTCCGCCACCACTTGCGCGACATCGGCGGAGATCGCGTAGGGTTGTAGCTTCGGGTTCTTCTTCTTCGCATCCGGGCGAGTGTCGATGCGCAGTTCCGGCAGGATCTCGGAGCTGGCGAGAGCGGTCAGCGTTTCGTGGAGACGCGCGAGTTCTTTCGCCGCGGACTCGCCCACCTGGCGGATTCCCATCGCGAAGAGCCAGCGATCCAGCGGCTTTTCGCGGGCGACCTGCAGCGCTTCGATCACCTTCGCGGCATTCTTCTCCCCGAAGCGCCGCACGGCCTCGTCGGTCCCTAGATTGAGCGTTGCGAGGCTTTCGGCCGTCAGGGTGAAGAGATCGAGCGGGGTGTGGCAGAGCCCGCGGTTCACCAAGGCTTCCGCGACGATGCCGCCGACCGCCTCGATATCCAGCGCCTTCCGCGAGGCGAACTGCCGGATCTTGGAAACCGCCTGTGCCGGGCATTCGAAGTTCGTGCAGCGCCACGCGACGAAGCCCTCTTCCTTCGACACCGGGCCACCGCAGGACGGGCACTTGCCGCCGATGTGATCCAGCAGCGAAAAAGGCTTCGAGTTCGCGGGCCGCTTCTCCATTACCACCCGCACCACGGCAGGGATGATCTCGCCCGCCTTCTCGATGACTACGGTATCGCCGATCCGGACGTCCTTGCGCTGGATCTCCTCCTCGTTGTGCAGCGTCGCCCGGGAAACGGTCGTGCCGGAGACGAAGACCGGTTCCAGCTCCGCCACCGGAGTCAGCACGCCGGTCCGGCCCACTTGAATGGTGATGTCCTTCAGCAGCGTTTCCTTCTGCTCCGGCAGGAACTTGTAGGCGGCGGCCCAGCGCGGCGCGCGGGAGGTGTAGCCCAGCTTCTCGCGCTCGCCACGGTCTAGCACCTTCACCACCGCCCCATCGGTGCCGTAGCCCAGATCATGCCGCTCCTTGTCGATTTGGGCGACAGCCTCCAATAGTTCCTCCAGCGTGACCACCGTCAGCACCGGCTTGTTCCGCGGTATACCCATCGCCTCTAACAGCGCATGGAAGTCCGCTTCGGATGCCAGCGACGGCCCCTCGTAGGCTCCCAGGCCGTGTGCAAGGAAGGCGAGCGGCCGTTTCGCCACCAGCTTCGGGTCGAGCTGCTTGAGCGCCCCGGCGGATGCATTGCGCGGGTTCACGAAGGTCGGTAGCCCTGCCTCGTCGCGCTCCGCATTCATCGCCGCGAAGGCCTCGTTCGGCATGTAGATCTCCCCGCGCACTTCCAGCAGGGCAGGGGCCCCGGCTTTCAGGTTCAAAGGCACCGAGCGGATCGTCCGCACGTTGTTCGTGATGTCATCGCCGGTCGTGCCGTCGCCACGGGTCGCGGCATAGCTCAGGGTGCCATCGCGATAGACCAGCGAGACCGCCACGCCATCGATCTTCGGCTCCACGGTCACCGCGATCTCCTCGCGCCCGAGGTTCTTCTGAAGACGACGGTAAAAGTCGATCAGCTCCGCCTCCGCCACGAAGTCCGCCGGAGGCTCGTCAGGAGCCTTCAACTCGAACACATCGTCGATGCTGAGCATCCGGACCAAGTGCTTGACCTGCTTGAAACTATCGAGCGGCTCGCCTCCCACCCGCTTGGTGGGAGAATTCGGATCATCGAACTCCGGGTGCTTCTTCTCCAGATCCTCCAGCTCGCGGTAGAGCTTGTCGTACTCCGCATCGGAGACCTCCGGCGTGGCATCCGTATAGTAGAGCCGGTTGTGGCGCTCCAGTTCGGAGCGGAGATGGAGAATGCGTTCTTCGATGCCGGCCATGCAGGTGTTGAAAAGATCGTCCATCGGCGCTGGGCAATGCAAAAGAAGAAGCTAGCGCACCGCCGGTGCATCCAGCAGTTCGTCCAGCGGGGTGGGCCCCAGCGCCCACTCATCGGAGAGCACGCGCAGGATCTCGAACTGCCGCGCCTCACCATCCGCATGGTGGCGGATATCCAGCATCATCCGCAGCAGGCGGCTGCGCGTCGTTTTCGTGTTCCGCGCCTCGGCCTTGGAGGCGATCAGCGATCTCAGTGCCTTGTGCTGGGGACTATCCACCGCCACATAGCCGAACATGAGCTGATCACTGTCCGGCGAGGCCATCCCGTAGCAGGCCCACTGTGAGTCGTCCTTGAAACGACCATTATAGTAGGAATCGGCGGAGACGTAGAAGCGCACCCGTGCATCGAGATCCTTCCCGGAAAGAATCTCATCGAGAGGCTTGCTCAGGTAGCGGTCGAAGCCATCGAAATCCACCCGCCACTGCCCCGCCTCATCGGGCGAAAGGATGGCAAGCCGGTTCCGCCCGCCCTTGAAAGTCACCAGCACCGATTGCTGCCGCAGCGCTTGGCTGGAGACGTTATCGAGCGTCTTCAGGCTTTGCAGCTTGCCGTCCTTGGCTTCCAGTCCTGCCAGCTTCTCCAGAATCACCGGCATCGGCTGGTCACTTTTCCGGATCAGGCTTGTCACCACCTCCTCGCTACGGGCATTCAGAAACTTGTCCACGATCGCCTGCAACTCGATCGCCGAAGGAATCGCTACGGTGTCTCTGGTGGGAGCATCCTTGGCCACTACGGCAGGCAGTTGGAGATTCTCGATCTTCTTCGCCGCCTCCTCGTTCTTCCGGGAGCTGATGAAAACCCACGCCGCAAGAACGACGACGATCAGCCCGCAGAGCAGCAGGAAGACACCCAGCCCGCTCACCATGCTCAGCTTCCGGTCGATGCTGTCCACCGCCGTGACCTTGCTGGCGCGGCCACCGCTACCCGTGCGGAATTTCGACACGCGGCCGATGCCGGGCGCATCGCCCATCTCCCGCGAGGGTTTGGATTGCCGGGAACGGAAAGGGTCTTGGGAACTCATGAGGGAGATCGCGTCTCAGCGCGCATAAATCGTGATCCGGTAAGGATCGTAGCGGTCATCCGGGCGGAAGAGCCAGCCGGGATTCCGGTTGGTCACCTCATAGCCCGTCAGCATGAACTCGGGCAGGAACTGGTTGCTGTTCGGATCATAGGCATCCTTGCCGGTGAAGTAACCGTTCAGCTTGTACTCGTAGTTGTTATCGAAGCCGTAGCGCTGGCCGTCCGGGCCGTTCTCGTGGAAGCGGTCCGGGTTGCGCTTCTTGTCCTCGCGGAAGATCACCAGCTTTGCCTTGTCCCAGGATTGCTTCGGGCGGCGCACGTAGCCCCAGAAGCGGGTCTTTTGCACGTAGTAGCGGCGGCCGTAGAAGAAATCCCCGGACGGCTCGGAGGCGATTGCGGCCTTCCGCTCTTCCACGGTCGGGCCCCCCATGTTGCCGCTTCCCATGCTCCCCGCACACTGGCAGAGGACCATGGCTCCGATGATAACGAGTCCCCGCGAGATCAGGCGCATAGGCGGCAAGGCTAAGGACGCCCCCGCCGGGTCCGCAAGTGCCAATGACCTTGCCGGAAATCCGCTTGCAAATTACTATGCCCATGAGTACCTCCGGCGCCCCGCGCGACCGCAGGAACCGGATCTTTCTAGCAAAACATGAAGTTGGCCAACCTACTGAGCTCCGACAGGATCATCCTCGAGATGGCCGCGGGAGAGCACTGGCCTGCCATCGTCGAGCTGATCGATCACCTCGTCGCCTGTTCTTCGCTGGATGCCAGCCTGCGCGATGAAGTCCTCGCCGCCCTGAAGATCCGGGAGGAGCAGGTCAGCACCGGCGTGGGCCACGGCGTGGCCATTCCCCATGCCTTTTCCGACAAGCTGGACAAGGTCGTCGCCGTCTTCGGCCGTTCCAAGGAGGGCATCGACTTCGAGGCCCTCGACCAGCGTCCCGTGCATTTTGTCATCCTCTTCCTCGTGCCGAAGAAGGACTACCACCTGCACCTCCAGACCCTCGCGGCGATCGCGAAGATGTTCACGAATGTCGAGATCCGACGACGACTTGCCTCCGCAGGCCAGCATCAGGAGATCCTCGACATCTTCGCCGGCAAGCCTTCCAAAGCTGCCGCGAACGGTGCCTCCTGAAGCCGGATCCGCACATTCCCTCCCGCGAAGGGTGCGTTCCGTCTCTCTTTCCCGCTTGGCCTTGCCAGCGACTTCGCGGTGAATCCCGTATCGATTTTCCCATGACCCTCATCCAGGACCTAGAAGCCCGTTTGGCGAATGCCTTCCAGAGCGTGCTCGGCGAGACCGTTTCCGCCCCCGTCGTTGCGGCCGCCGACCTGCGCTTCGGCGATTACCAGAGCAATGCCGCAATGGCGCTGGCCAAGCAGCGGAAGACCAATCCGCGTGCACTGGCCGAGCAGGTGATCGCCGCCTTGGATCTGGCCGACCTCGGCACTGCTGATATCGCCGGCCCCGGCTTCATCAATTTCAAGCTCGCCCCCTCCTCTTTCGCCGCCCGGGCCAAGGAGCAGCTCGCGGACCCCCGCCTCGGTGTGCCGGAAGCCGCGGAGAAGAAGACCATCGTGCTCGACTTCTCCGCGCCGAACGTGGCCAAGCCGATGCACATCGGCCACATCCGCTCGACCATCATCGGCGACGCGCTTTCCCGCATTGCCCGCTTCCTTGGTCACCATGTCATCACGGATAACCATATCGGCGACTGGGGCACCCAGTTCGGCATGGTCACCTGGGCATGGAAGCAGGGCCTGAACGAGCAAGCCCTCTTGGAGAATCCTCTCCAGGAACTCCTGCGCCTCTATCGCCACGCCAGCGATTCCTCGAAGGCGGATGAGTCGATCCGCGAAGCCTGCCGCCAGGAGCTGGTGAAACTCCAGCAGGGGGATGAAGAAAACTTCGCCATCTGGCAGCGCTGCATCGAGCTCTCTCGCGCGGGTCTAGATAAGATCTACGATCGCCTCGATGTCAGCTTCGACCACTGGCTGGGTGAGAGCGCCTACAACGACGCGCTCGCGCCTCTCGTCGAGCGTCTCCAGGCGGATGGCATCGCCCGCGAAAGCGAGGGCGCCCTCTGCATTTTCTCAAATGGCGAGCCCGCCGATCAGGCGAAGGACCCCTTCCTCATCCGCAAGGATGGCGAGTGGACGGACTTCCCGATGATCATCCGCAAGAGCGATGGCGCCTTCAACTACGCCACCACGGACATCGCTACCGTCGAGTTCCGCCGCAAGGAATGGAAGGCGGATGCCGCTTGGTATGTGGTCGATCACCGCCAGTCCCAGCACTTCCACCAGCTCTTCTCCGTCGCCGCACGCCTCGGTTATGGCGAGATGGACCTGCGCCACATCTCCTTTGGCACCATCCTCGGCACCGATGGCAAGCCGCTCAAGACGCGGGCAGGGGATCTGCCGCAGCTCGATGACGTCTTGGATGAAGCCGTTGTCGCCGCTGCCAGCGCCGTCGCGGAGCGCAGCCGGGTTGAGACGGAGGAGGACCGCAAGGCTCTCGCCGAGCTTATCGGTATCAGCGCTGTGAAGTTCACCGAGCTCTCGCATCACCGCCTCTCGGACTATGTTTTCGATCTGAACAAGATGCTCGCCCTGCAGGGGGATACCGCACCGTATCTTCAATACAGCGTCGTCCGCTGCCGTTCGATCTTCCGTAAGCTGGAGCAAGCGGTGGACCTCTCCACCGTCACCCCGCTCTTGGTCGAGGATGCCGAGATCCACTTGGCCCGCTTCCTCGCCCGCTATGGCGAGGTGGTGCCCACGCTTCTCGACGATCATCGCCCGAACCTGCTGGCAAACTACCTGCTGGAGCTGGCGCGTGCCTATCACTCCTTCAACGAAGCCTGCCCGGTCCTCAAGGCCGAGGAGCCGCTGCGGAATAGCCGCTTGCTCCTCTGCGAGCTCACCAGCCGCGTGCTCGTCCACGGCCTCGGCCTGCTCGGCATCCGCTGCCCGGACCAGATGTAAGACAACATGGGGAAGGGGACTCGCATCCCTTGCTTGCGCATCCACATAAGTCATCAATTATCCCGCCGCCCCGATTGGATCTCAGGATCTGGAATCCGGAACTTCTCTCCCACCCCATGGAATCGCCCCGCCGCAGCCTGCCATTCTACGTTATCGGCCACCGGAACCCGGACACGGATGCGATCTGTTCCGCCATCGGGAATGCCGCGTTGCTGCGTGCCACGGGTGAGCCTGCCGCTATCGCCGCGCGTTGCGGGGATGTCCCGGCGCGCACCGCCTGGGTGCTGGAGCAGGCCGGGATCGAGACGCCCCCGCTGGTCATGGATGTCCGCGCCACCGCGGGCATGATCTGCCGCCGGGATGTCGTACAGGTCGCGCCCACCGATACCTTCCTCGTGGCCTACCGCCGCATGCTCGCCAGCGGCGTGCGCTGCGTGCCGGTGGTGGATGCGGATGGCCACGTCCACGGCATCCTCCGCTATCTCGATTTGCTGGAGCTGCTCGTCCCCGGCGATGCCAGCGGCATTCACGCCCGGACCGTCAGCGTCTCGCTTTCCAAGATAGCCGTGACCCTCCAGGCGGAGAGCGTCGGCGCAGAGATGCCCTTGGGCGATGACGAGGAGGAACTGATCCTGCTTGTCGGCGCCTCCTCTCAATCCACCGTCGAGCGCCGCTTGAAGCTCGCGGCGAAGGAGGGGAACGTGAACCGCTTCTTCGTCATCTGCGGGGACCGTCCCGTGGTGCAGCATTACGCGATCGAGAACGGCGCCCGCGCCCTGCTCGTCACCGGAGGTAATGGCGTCGAGCCCGCCCTGCGCGATCTCGCCAAGAAGCGCGGCGTGGTCGTGCTGCTCTGTTCCCAGGACACCGCCAGCTCCTCGACCCTCATCCGTTGCTCCCGCACGGTCCGTCACGTGATGGACAAGGACTTCATCAATATCGCGGGGAACGAGCCGGTCTCGCGCCTGCGGAAGAGCCTCGCCCCGCTGGAGCAGGATCTCTTCCCGGTGGAGGACGCCATCACCAAGGAGATGGTCGGCGTGCTCTCGAAGTCCGACCTGATCGATCCGCCGCGCACGCGTCTCGCCTTGGTGGATCACAACGAATTCGCCCAAGCCGTCACCGGCGTGGAGGAGTCGGAGATTGTCGAGGTGATCGACCACCACCGCCTCGCCGGCGACTTGGTCTCCCGCGAGCCGATCCGCTTCCTGAATGAGCCGGTGGGCTCCACCTCCACCCTCGTCGCGCGTAAATTCCGCCACCGCTACCTGGAGCCGGACCGCGGCACCGCCCTCTGCCTCTGCGCGGGCATTATCGCGGACACGCTTTGCCTGACTTCGCCGACCACCGCGGAGCTCGATCATGAAATGCTCGGTTGGCTCAGCGAACTCGCCGGGATCGATCCCGCCAGCTTCAAGAAGGACTTCTTCGCCGTCGGCTCCCTGCTCGCCACCGGCACCCCGGACGCGATCCTGAATGCCGACCGCAAGGAGTTCGTCGATGAAGGCGTGAAGGTCACGATTGCCCAAGTCGAGGAGCTCGGCCTGCAAGGCTTCGCGCCGCGTCGCGAGGAGCTGGAGACGGCGCTCAAGGCGCTGGTGAAGGAGAACGGCTACGAACTGGCCGTGTTGGTCGTCACGGATATCGCAGAACACCACAGCCTGGTGCTGGCGGCGGGCGAGCCGAGCTTCGTTGCGAACATTCCTTACGCCAAGATCGACGCCAGCCTCTACGACGCGCCAGGTGTGGTGAGCCGGAAGAAGCAGATCTTCCCCGCCGTCTGCCAAGCGCTCCGCCGCGCGAACTGAGGCCTTCCCGCTTGTGGAAGCCATGTCTTCCTGATAAGGGAAACGTGATGATTCTCCGCTGGCTCCTCCCAGGCCTTGCTCTGATCACCCCGGCTCAAGCCGAACGCTACGAGTTCTGGCTGAACCGCTTCGGCTGCATCCGCCTGGATACCGCTGCGGCCGCTCCGAAGATCGAGTTCGAGCAGGGGAACAAACAGGGTGAGGAGATCGTCTGGCAGGCGGATCTCACCGCCGTGGACAAATCGACCTTCAAGACCAAGGCCGGCACCACCTTCAAGCTCGTGAAGCTGGAGAAGCCTGTCGTCAACGACGAGAACCGCCACATCAACAGCGGCGACTGGCAGATCGAGATCACGGGGAAGGGGAAGGAATACCAACTCGTCCGCGACAAGCTTCCCTTCGTCGCCTTCGGCGACAGCAACAAGCCGATCTTCTTCGGCGAAGAGGTGAAGAAGTGATTCCTGCCTTTCTTTCTGGAGCCCCCAAAGGGGCGTCAGGGAGATAGCCCAGGGTAAGGAGCGGAAGCGACGTAACCCTGGGTGGCCCGTGGAATTGACCGGTGCTCTGAAGGAGCACAATGAGGCAGCCCTTCACCAAACAATGCCCGCCTTTCCGCCTCTTCGTGCCGCCGGAGCGGGTCACCTCTCCTTTACAAACGCATCCTTCACCCAAGTCCACCGCGAGACCTCTTTCCCTGCTGCATCGCGCACGATCACCGTCCGTCCGTGCCTCGGGAGTTCGAATCTGCGCTCATCGGAATCCCCCACCGGGAAGATCTTCCGGTCCGCCACCACCATCTTGCCCTTCACTTCTTTGAAAAGCGTCAGGTGCGTGAAGTCCGGCTCTTCCAGATTCCCCCACGCCACCACCAGCAAAGGCTCCTGATCCGGATACCGGAACAGCGCTCCCTGCAGGGACACCTGAGCGCCATCGCCCTCCAGTCGGAAGTAGCCGTTCTTCGTATCGATCAGGCCGTTGCCGTCCTGCATGATCTCCACCAACTGTGGCAGGGTGCCCTCGGTGAATCCTTGGGGCGGGATCTTCAGGAAGTAGTCTTTGATGCTCGGTGCGGCACCGGCAAGCGGGCTGCCGAGGAAGAGCGTGGCCAGAAGAAGATATGCTTTCATGAGAGGGTAAATGAATATCCCATATCAAAGCTCCGCCTCCGGACACTTCAATGGCATTCTTCCTTCCTTCTTTCACTGCGGGGCGGTGAGCGCTGCCCCGTTATCGGATGGCCCCAGCTTCTCCAGGAAGGGCACCACCTTCACCGCCCAATGCGCGGGGTCCGGATAGGCGGAGGAGGCCGAGCCGAAACTGCTCCGCAGCATGTCCGTGTCGATGATCCCCGGATTCAGCGCTACAGCGGCCAGTCCCCGCGGCAGCTCTTGGGCCAGCGCACTGGTCAGCCCCTCGATTCCCCACTTCGTGCAGCAGTAGGGGGCCACCTCGGGAGAAGTCGACCGTCCCCAGCCGGACGAGAAATTTACCACCACCCCGGATCCGCGAGCAATCATCGCGGGCAGGAAGCCCCGGCAGATCAGGTGCACGCCCTTTAGGTTCACGTCCATCACTCGCGAGAAATCCTCCGGCGTCACCTCCCAGAGCGGTGCGTTCCGGTTGATCAGAGCTGCATTGTTCAGCAGCAGATCCGGCGCTCCCGGCCCGGCCAGGATATCGGCGGCGAAAGCGGCCACCTCATCCGGCGAAGTCACGTCGCAGCGGGTGATCCGGTGCTTCTCTCCCAGCTCTTTCTGCAGGGCCGCGGCGGCGGAGGCATTCGTGCCACAACCCGAGACGGTCCAGCCCCGCGCCGCGAATCCGCGCGCCATCGCGAGGCCCAAGCCACGGGTGCAACCGGTGATCAAAACGTGCTTCATGCAGGAAAATCTAAGTCTGGCGATTTGAAAATGAAGGCCGGATTTCCACTCCCGTGCAAGTTGCAGGGCCGGGGATTCTCGCTAAGCTGGGGGACATGACTTTCGATTCGCTCCTCCTTCTTGCCCAACAACCGCAAGGCGGCGGGATTTCCGTTGGCTACTTTCTCATCATCGGCGCTTCCATGCTGTTGAGCTTCATGGTCGGCGGCATGCTGAAGCGCCGTTTCCGCCAGTATTCCCAGATCCCGATCTCCATGACCGGTGAGGAAGTGGCCAAGGCGATGTTGAGGCAGAACAATATCCACGATGTGCAGGTCATCAGCACCCCCGGCCAGCTCACCGACCACTATGACCCGGTCCGCAAGACGGTGAACCTCAGCGAGGTGGTCTACCACGTGAATTCCGTGGCCGCCGCCGCGGTGGCAGCTCACGAAGTGGGCCACGCCGTACAGCACCAGCAGGCCTACGCCTGGCTGGGCTTCCGCTCGAAAATGGTTCCCGCCGTGCAGCTCGCCAGCACCATTCAGCAATACCTGATGATGGGGGCCGTGTTCGGTTTGGCCACCATGGGTTCGCCGGTGATGCTCTGGGTCTGGGCCGCTGTGTTTGGCGTGACCGCCCTCTTCGCCGTGGTGACCCTGCCGGTTGAGTTCGATGCCAGCAAGCGCGCCCTCGTGTGGCTGGAGCGTAGTGGCATCGCGAACCAGATGGAGCACAGCCGCGCGAAGAACGCCCTTTTCTGGGCCGCGATGACCTACGTGGTCGGAGCCATCGGCGCGATCGCCCAAGCCCTCTACTTCATAATGCTGATCCTCGGCCAGCGGAACAGCGACGAGCGCTAAGCCTGCGGACGACCTTGCCGGATCGATCGGGGATGCATAGCGTTATCGCTAGCTCCCCGTTCTCATGCGAAAGTCCTTTCTTCTCCCGGCGATCTGCGCTCTGCCCTTGGTCTCGGTGGCAGCAGACGAGGGCCCGCCGGAGAAGTGGCAGAGGGTCGAGTTCAAGCGGGAGATCCTGCTCCGGATTTCCCCGCCATGCACGCTGTCGTCGGAGGGCAGCAAGCTGACCGTGTATCCGCAGGAGACGACTTTCGCCGAGTTCACGAAAGATGTGAGCTGGGAGCACGGTGTCCCGGACTATCTGGTCGGCACGGATCCGACATCCAAGAGCTTCGATTTCGACCTGATGGACACCGTCACCTTCAGGAAGGAAGTCGTGATCAGGGTGGTCCGCACCACCATCCGGGTCACGGACGGGGGCGTGATTCTGGTGGCTAAAGGCAGCCGCATGCCCCGGGTGATGAAAGAAAAGGAGGCCGCCTCGCCTTGAGGGCGTAGGGCGGCGGCGTTTTTCCGTCCGTTGGATTGCAAAAAGGGCGGCTTCCCGCTCTCATCCCGCCCGCGCATGGCAGGGGGCTTTTCTTTCGACTCACTCAACAAGGCCCAGCGGGATGCCGTGGCCTCCCTCGATGGCCCGGTCCTCATTCTTGCAGGTGCAGGTACGGGTAAAACCCGCACGGTGACATGCCGGATCTCGAACATGCTCGAGCGGGGAATCGCGCCGGAGAACATCCTCGCGGTGACCTTCACCAACAAGGCGGCGGTGGAAATGCGCGAGCGTATCGGCGGCATGGTCTCGAAGAAGAAGGCGGAGGCGATGACCGTCTGCACCTTCCACTCGCTCTGCGTGCGCCTGCTCCGCGGCGGCATCCACAAGCTCGGCTACAAGAAGAACTTCTCGATCTGCTCCGGCAGCGATCAGGTAGGCATCATGAAGCAGCTCATCGTCCGCATGGGCGGCAGCGATGAGAAGGTGAAGGCGGAAGCCGTCCTCTCCGAGATCTCCAAGGTGAAGAACAAGGGCGGCGACGTTCAGGACATGGACGACGACTTCTTCGCCTCCCTCGCCGTGGCTTATCAGAACGAGATGCGCGCCCAGAACGCCGTCGACTTCGATGATCTCCTGCTCCTTGCCGAACAACTTCTGCGCGAGCACAGCGACGTGCGCGACTACTTCCGCAGCGTTTACAAGCGGGTCACGGTCGACGAGTTCCAAGACACGAACGGTCTGCAGATGAAGCTCCTTCAGCAGCTTGTCGGCCCGCCCTACCATGTCTGCGTGGTGGGTGATGACGACCAGTCCATCTACGGCTGGCGCGGTGCGGAGAGCGCGAATATCCTCGAGTTCGAGCGCTTCTTCCCGAATCCCAAGATCATCCTGCTGGAGGAGAACTACCGCTCCACCCACGCCATCCTGCACACGGCGAACAGCCTGATCCGCAGGAACGCCGGGCGCCGCGAGAAGTCGCTCAAGTCCACCATCATGGGCGGCGAGCCGGTGCAGCTCGTCGGCATGCCCGGCGATGAGGAGGAAGCCACCTACATCTCCGAGGAGATCCTCGTGGACAAGGCCCGCGGCAACCGCCCTTGGGAAGATTTCGCAATCCTCTTCCGCACCAACAAGCAGAGCCGGAAGTTGGAGGAGGCTCTGCGCGAACGGAAGATCCCTTATCGCATGGTCGGGGCCCAGAGCTTCTACGACCGCCGCGAGGTGAAGGACGCGCTGGCCTACACGGCCCTGTTAGATGATCCGGAGGGCGACGTGCCCTTGCTGCGCGTTCTCAACTCGCCGCCTCGCGGAATCGGTCAGGCGACCGCGATGCTCGCCACCGACTTCAGCCGCGAGATCGGTGCCAGTGTCTGGCGCGCCCTCTGTGACGAGAACTTCCTCGCCCAGCTTTCCACCAAGGTCCGCAACTCGATCGAGACTTTCACCACCCAGGTCCTCACCGCGAAGATGAAGGTGGATGCCAAGGTCATGCCGGCCAACGAGGTGCTGAAGGAGTTTCTCGACGAGATCGAGTATCTCCCGTGGCTCGAACGTGGCTGCAAGACGGACCAGGAAAAGTTGCAGCGTGGCGAGGGGCTCTCCGAGGTCGTCAACGAACTCGCCAAGGCGGTCGAACGCGGCAAGAGTCTGCGCAAGTTCCTCGACGATAGCGCGCTGGCTTCCGACCGTGAGGACGACGATCTGGAGAAGAAGTCCGGTGCCACCCTCATCACGCTCCACGCCTCGAAGGGGCTGGAGTTCCCGAATGTCTTCCTCGTGGGCTTGGAAGAGGGCGTGCTTCCCCACCAGCGCAGCGTGACGGAGGGCACCAAGGACGAGGAGCGCCGCCTGCTCTACGTCGGCATCACCCGCGCGCAGTTGAAGCTCACCATGACCTACTGCACCCAGCGCATGAAGTGGGGGCAGCCGGTTTCCTGTCAGCCCAGCAGCTTCCTGGAGGAGCTGGATGACACCCATCTCATCCATACCACCTATGACGATGTGATGGGGGCGGAGGCGGATGACGAGGAGTTGGACAATTTCTTCGGCGGCCTGAAGGATTTCCTCAAGAGCTAGGCACGGGATGCCCCGGAACGTGCTTCCGTTTCCGGCAGGAGAAGTTAGGGTAGTTTCCCATTCTCTCCCCATGTCCACCTCGCTCCCGGCAAACCCCTCCGGCTTCCCGGATCTCGAATCCGAAGTCGCCTCCCTGCGCGAAGAAGTCGCGGCTCTCAAGCTGGAGAATGCCGACCTATACGTGCAACTCGCCAAAGAGGGCGGTTGGGCTGCGGGTCATTACTACTCGCCGATTCCCGACTACGCCGAGGTGCAACGCCAGATCGAGCACAAGCGCGGCCAGATCCCGCACATGCCGGATCTGGATCTCAACCACGCCGGCCAGGAATCGTTGCTGGAAGAGTTCGCGAGCTATCAGTCGGAACTTCCCTTTCCGGAAGAGAAGAGCGAGGGCCTCCGCTATTTCCACAACAACGAGTGGTTCACCTATGCGGACGCCATCTTCCTGCACTGCTTGCTGAGGAAGCACCAGCCGCGTCGTATCATCGAGGTCGGTTCCGGCTTCTCCTCGGCGGTCATGCTCGACACGATCGACCGCTTCTTTCCCGCGCGTCCCGAGGTGACCTTGATCGAGCCTTATCCGGATCGTCTCAGGAGCCTGCTCTTTGAGCGTGATCTTTGAGCGTGATCTTTGAGCGTGATCTTTGAGCGTGATCTTTGAGCGTGATCTTGAGCAGGTGACGATCTTCGAGAACAAGGTGCAGGAGGTCCCCTTGGAGGTGTTTTCCAAGCTGCAATCGGTTGATCTCTTGTTCATCGACTCCAGCCACGTCATCAAGTGCGGCGGTGATCTCCAGTTCCTGATGTTCGAGGTGCTGCCCCTTTTGCCTTCCGGGGTCTTCGTGCACTTCCACGACATCTTCTATCCCTTCGAGTATCCGGAGACTTGGCTGCTTCAAGCGCGGAATTGGAATGAGCTCTACCTGCTTCGCGCCTTCCTCGCTCACAACCGCGATTGGGAGATCCATTTCTTCAATAGCTACGTGGCGGCGGCCTGCCCCGATCTCATCGCCTCGCGCCTCCCGCTCTGTAGCCGCAGCGCCGGAGGCAGCATCTACCTGCGTCGTCTCTAGGTCCCCCGCCGCGGTCCGCGAAATTTCTTCGAGTCGCCGCTGGCGGCGGGCATGGGATGAGCTAGCTTGTGGGCGTCGTTCTCCCCCGGACCGCTCCACAGATCCCGATGAGAATTGCTGCCTTTTGCTTGGGAGGCCTACTGTTGACCACAGCCGCACATTCCCAAGATGCACCCGCCCACCCGGACGCCCCGATCCACTTGGTCCGCGCCTTTCCGAATCTCGTCCTCGACGACAACGTCGCGGCCGCTGCGGTGATGCCGGACCTCAACCGTACCGTCGTCGCTCTCCAGCGCGGCCAGGTCCGCCTACTCCCGGAGAACTCGGAAGCTAGCGAGGCACCGCTCTTCCTCGATCTGCGCGAGAAGGTGAAGGAGGAGACCGAGTTTGAAGAAGGCGTCCACGGCCTCGCCTTCCATCCGAAGTTCGCCACGAACCGGAAGGTCTACGTCTGCTATTCCCAGCGCGGCCCGCGCCGCACCGTTCTGGCCGAATACGAGGTGCCCGAAGGCAGTGAACTCCGCGCCGATCCCCGCACGAAGCGCGTGATCCTGGAGTATCCTCATCCTCTCGGGAACCACTGGGGTGGGGGAATCCTCTTCGGGCCGGATGGCTTCCTCTACGTGGCGATCGGGGACGGCGGCTTGCGAGATGATCCCTATCGTCTCGGCCAGAATCTATGGTCCCTTCATGGCAAGATCCTGCGCATCGATGTCGATGGCCGCAGTGCGGGCCTCGCTTACCGCATCCCGAAGGACAACCCCTTCCACGAGCGCCAGGAGACCCGCGACGAGATCTTCGCCTATGGCATGCGCAATCCATGGGGCATGTCTTTCGACAAGGAGACCGGCACCCTCTGGTCGGGCGACGTGGGCCAAGACCTCTGGGAAGAAATCAATCTGGTGAAGGCCGGTGGCAATTACGGCTGGAGCGAACGCGACGGCCCGGAGCGCCTGAAGTCCCGCGAGGCGGCGCCGGAAGAAGGCGGTCCCTACATCGATCCCATCCACACCTACCGCCACGATCAAGGCATCAGCGTCACCGGCGGCTTCGTCTATCGCGGCGATCGCCTGCCGTCCTTGCAGGGCCGCTATCTCTTCGGGGACTGGGGCATGGGCAAGCTCTGGGCCTTGTCATGGGACTCTAGTACTTCCTCGTCCACCGGCCTCCGCCAGATCGTCGAGCCGGAAGCTGAGTTCCGTATCAATCCCACCGTGATCGCGATGGATGCGAAGAGAGAGCCGCTGATCTTTAACCACTACCCGTCCACCATCTACACCTTGGAAGAAGGCTTGCCGGAAGTGTCGATCATCGGTGGCCCGGATGCAGAGCTCTCGCCTTCCGATTCCTCCACCGCGCCGGAAGACTGATTGGTGGTTTCTTGCGATAGCATGGCGGTGAATTGTCGTGCTGTAGGGGTAGGGGATGACTCGGCTGAGGGGTGATGTCCGAAAACACCCCGTGGCTACGTGTTCACGTAATTAGATAATCAAGTTTGGGTGATAATCCAACGACCGTTCGAAGTGACTCAGGCCTCTTCGAACGGGCTTCCCGCCCTTCTCAAGCGGCAGCCTTCTCACCCCCGTCTGTCCCCCGCATCATGTCATTGAAAGCTCTCTTCGGAGCAGTGCTCGCCACCTGCGCCCTGCTCGTTCCCGCCAGCGCCGGCACCGGCGCGAAAGTCTATTGCTGGGCTCCCCACCTCAGCTCCCCGATCCTCCTAGACTCACACGGCCAAGGCATCGGCAGCTACGCCGGTCGTCCCTACGGCTACAAGATCCTCGGCGTGGCTGGTTCGCTTGCCCTCGGTGATCAATGCGACGGCGCCTTCCCCGACTCCGCCGATCCCCTGAAGCGCTTCCGCCAAGGCTGGTGGAGCGGCGGCCTCGGCAGCCGCGTCGACATCAGCTCCCACGTGAAGCTCCAGGTGAACTGGGCGCAGTTCTACCCGAAGCGCCTCGAAGTGAAAGGTGACCGCCCCGGCGCGACCACCGGCCCCGTCCGCCTTTACGGCGATGTGTGGAACTGCACCACCATGTTCGGCTATCCGGAAGTCACCCTCGTCTTCCACCTCGCCGGGGCCGGGGACTACCAGATCCCGAATCGCAACCCGAACGGCTTCTTCTACGTCGTGGCGGAGTACAACCTCACCGCCCCGCAAGTCACCGGCACCCTGAACGTTTCTTCGCAGCCTGTCCTGCGGAACAACATCACGCCCGTCGGTTACAAGATCAACCGCAGCGGCGGCACCACCACCACACCGCCTTTCACCGGCTACGATCCCAGCGGGGAAGTGGTCTTCCTCACCGGACAATAATTCATCGCTACCCCGTTTATGAAAGCCTTCTCAATCCTTGCACTTCTAGCCACCGCGTCCGCCTTCGGCCAAAGCGGCCACGGCATCGAGTTCCTGCCGAAGGACATCAAGCCGCCCGTCGGTGCTCCCACCAGCGATCTCGAATTGAAGAAGCGCCAGGCGAACGAGAAGTTCAGCGGCTTCGCCGAAGAGAAAGCGATTCCCAAGCGCTGGGACCTCGAGTCGAACTCCGAGTACATCGCCTTCGGTGAATTCGTCACGCTGCTGCCAAAGGGCGCGATCATCCACGTCCCCGAGAAGCACAAGGCGAACGTCGTGAAGGAAATGAAGGGCGCCCTGTTGCTTTGGCCGGAGTTCGTCGCCCGCTACCCCGGCTTGGTCAGCCGCATGGATGTCAGCCTGGAAGAAGCTTCCGGACAAAAGCCCATCGCCGCCGAACGCCTGAAGGCCGCGCGCAACACCGGTCTCATCATCGTCGGCGTGCTCAATCAGAACCCCATCACCGTCAGCCGCGATTCCATCCCGCCGGAGGAAGTTCCCGCCCGCTAAGTTTCACCTTTGCTGTCCCTCTCATGTTCGCCCGCCTCTCGCTCTTCCTCCTGTCCGCATCCCTCCTGCAGGGCGCGGACTTCATTCGCCAGATCCACAGCGTAGCCGGTCAGGCGATCATCTACGACATCCCCACCGCGGGCGATCAGGGCCATGTGAACTCCCGCCCGCTCACCACGGACTCCGCCATCTTCCAGCTCTACACCTCCACCACGACGAACAACGTCACCACGCTGAAGAAGCTCGATGAGAAGACCGTAGGCACCTTCCTCCCGCAGGTCACCGTGCAGGCGCTGTCGGAGGACCCCTACTTCCCGCCGCGCACACGTGCCGATAAACCCTACGGCATGCGCATCACCATCGCTGGCATGCAGGCTGCGAATTCCGGCTCCCCCGAGTATGCCCGAAAGGTTAGCGTCACCCGCAGCTACAAGCTCTACGATCCCGCCACCTTCATCCCCACCGGAGCCGGCGGCGAGTATGCCGACAGCTTCGTGTTCCGCGAGAACGGCACCTTCACCGACAACGCCATCCTCCAGCGCCTTCCCGGCACATCGCCCAGCAAGGTCAGCGGGGAAGAATCGTTCACCGTCTACCTCCAGCCTACCGGCTCGTCCCCGCAGTCGGAATTGGCGAAGGCCAGCGTGCAGATCTGGCCCGTCGCGGACGCCGCGATCTCGAATCTCGTCCAAGACTACATCTACAAGTTCGTGCCCCCGGATGGCAGCGTGGTGCTAAACGATCTTTATCCGAAGAGCGTGACCTACGCGCAGGTCTACAAGGGCCCTCAGGTCACCGGTAGCGTTGGTATCCCGCTCCCGGATACCGTGGTGGCCTACGACACCTACGCCCCGCAAAAGGCCCAGCTCGCCCTCAGCGGCCTAGAGGAAGTGCTTCAGGATGACGGCCAGTACACGATCGAGATCCTCACCATCACGCCCTTCAACAACGGGGCTCCGGAGATTCTCGCCCACGTGAGCTTTTTCCTGAAGCGGGACCTCAGCATCCGCAGCAGCGTGACCACCATGGAACAGTAAGTGAGGCCCCGGCCATCGCGGCGGAAACCCGGGCTTGTCCTGCCTCGGGAGCGGGTGTTATTTGCTCAAACATGTTCGCCAAGGCGAACAAATCGCACCCCGACACCATGAATCCGTTCCGAACCTCTTTCCTCGCCCTGATCGCCATGGCCGGCAGCCTTTCCGCTGAAGAGAAGACCTCCGGCAATCCGCTTTTCGAAGGCTGGTATGCCGATCCGGAAGCCATCGTCTTCGGCGATGAATACTGGATCTTCCCGACCTTCTCCGCGCCTTACGAGCAGCAGACCCACTTCGACGCCTTCTCTTCGACCGACTTGGTGAAGTGGAAGAAGCATTCGCGCATTTTCGATAACGAGGACATCAAGTGGGCCAAGCGCGCGATGTGGGCTCCCTCGATCATCGAGAAGGACAAGAAATACTACTTCTTCTTCGGTGCGAACGATATCCAGAACAACGAGCAGGAAGGCGGCATCGGTGTCGCGGTAGCGAACAAGCCGGGTGGCCCCTACAAGGATCATATCGGCAAGCCGCTCGTGGACAAGTTCCACCATGGCGCCCAACCGATCGACCAGTTCGTCTTCAAGGATGACGATGGCAGCCACTACCTGATCTACGGCGGCTGGCGTCACTGCAACATCGGCAAGCTCACCGAGGACTTCAAAGGCTTCGTGCCCTTTGAAGATGGCGAGACCTTCAAGTCGATCACGCCGGAGGGTTATGTGGAAGGACCCTTCGTCTTCAAGAAGAACGGGAAATACTACTTCATGTGGTCGGAAGGTGGCTGGACAGGTCCGGACTATCGCGTCGCTTACGCCATCTCCAATACGCTCATGGGCCCGCACAAGCGCATCGGCGTGATCCTCAAGCAGGATGAAACCATCGCCCGCGGCGCCGGCCACCACTCGATCATCCACAACAAGAAGGACGACACCTGGTACATCGTCTACCACCGCCGCCCGATCGGTGAGACGGATGGCAACTACCGCGTGACCTGCATCGAGAAGATGGAGTTCGATGCCGACGGTTTGATCAAACCGGTGAAGATGACCAAGGAAGGCGTCCCGCCCAGCAAGCTGAAGTAAGCAAAGCCGCGCCGCTTGATTTTGCAGGGCAGGGACTTCGGTCCCTGCCTTTTATTTTGCCCGGCGTCGCCGCAGCAGCATCGCCGCCCCCATCACCCCGAGCATCGTGGTGGAAGGCTCGGGCACCGTGAAGAGCGTGTTCACACCGGTGATCTTGAAGCGGTCGATGTCCCTCGGCCCCCGGGGCCTGTCCTGGAAGGCCCCGATCAAGATCGCGTTGAAGGTGCCGGACTCCGGGTTGATTTCGATCTCGCGGTCCTCGTTGCTGCGGTTGGAGAGATCGTCCACCCGCTGGTCGAATCCGAGAGAGGCGAGATCCTCGTAGGAGAGCCCGCTGAGATCCACCGCGCCATCCAGATTCGCGGTGTAGTAGGTCACGTCCCGGTCCCAGGTGCCGTAGGGATCCAGGGTCAGGGTCACATCGGACACGGGTCCCTCGAAGATCAGCAGCACCCAATCGTTCCCGCGACCGTTGTCGATCTGGTGCTCCGGCACGCGCATCCCTTCACCGGGATTCGTCACGCCTACTCCGGTGGGGTAGATCACACCCAGCGCGGCCTCGAAGGATTGGTTCCTCCTCCCGCCGGTGTGGCTCCATGAGGTGGCGCTGAAACCTTGGCCCCCGTTCGCGAAGACCAGGTTGTTGCCGAACTCGCGATCTTGGGACGGTCCGGTCGTTTCCCAAGTCATCGACTGGGAGAAGACCGGTAACGCGAACGCGACGACGGCAAAAGCCGACAGTGCGGGCAGGTTCATTCGGGGGAGGGGTGAGGGAGGGTGAAGATCCGGATCGCGGGGAACGACTGCGGGTAGCAATCGAGCCTTATACTTAAAATCTTCTTACAGTCAATGAGTCGTGGGTAACGTGATCACGTGTGGATGCTTCCTTCCAAGCGTTCCACTCGATCAACCGCTGAGAGCGCTATCGAAAATCCCTCGCCTAACATCGGGATTCTCGATGTTCGGTTTCTGCAAGTCCTTGAACCGCGGATCGTAACCTCCCGGGATCGATCAAGACACAACCTTGCTGAGGGTCTCCGCTTCCCGATGCACCTTGTTGCTCTCATCGCGCGCGGTAGTTTCGCCCTATGTCTGGAAACGCCGTGCTGGATTCCGCTCCCGCCCTCATGACCTGCGTGGAGCGCTGGACGGAGCGCTTGCCGATTCTGTCGAATGGCTACTTCACGGCCCTGCGGCAGGACACCATGAACCGCGAGGTCTTCGTCCGCACTCAGAAGCAATTCTACTTCGCGGTGCGTTACTTCTCCCGTCCCATGGCGGCACTGATCGCGCGCATGCCGGACTCCGCGTCACGCCAGGGGCTGATCCATAATCTCTCGGAGGAGCATGGCTTCGACGATGAGTCGGAGGATCAAGCTCCCGGTTTCGATCCCGCGGTCGCCCACGATCTTACCTTTCTGGGCTTCCTCCGCAGCCTCGGCGTGACCTCTCAGGAAATGGCCAGGGAGCGGGAAGCGCCGGGTGTGCGCGCCTTCAATGTCGCGCTCATGGGCACTTGCCAGATGGAGCGTGTGGAGACCGCCTTCGGTTGCCTCGGTGTGATCGAATATGCGTTCGCTGACATCTGTGAGCTGATCGGCCGCAAGGTCGTGGAGCGCGGGTGGGTGGCTCAGGATGAACTGGTGCACTACAAGCTGCATGCCCAAATCGACAAACGCCACGCTGCGGACTTCTTCAAAGTCGTGGATGGTGCATGGAACCGCGACCCCGCCGCCCGCGCTGCCATCGGAGATGGCATCCAGCTCGGCCTGCATGTTTTCAACCGCTTGTACGAGGACTTGGACCCGGAGAACTGGTCATGAACATTCTTGCCCATTTGATCGTGTCTCTCGGATCCCTCAGCCTGGGAGCCTGTGTGGCAGGAAGTCGGAGCGAAGTCCCTCCGGCACCTTCAAACGTGAAAATCGAGTGGAGTGACCCTCGTCCCATGATCGCCTTGGGTCCGGGATCGAAGCCGTTGGAATTGCAGGTTCACGGTGATGCGGAGTTCCTCGCACGACACCCCGTCTTGCGCAGAGACCTGTCATGGGAACTCCAAGCGGATAATGAAGAGGACCCTGTGCGTATGGGCATTGAGATCCATGGCAGGCCCCGCACCTCGGATGATCCGTCTTTGCTGAAGCTGGAAGTGGTCAGGGGAGAGGGGAACCAACGGTTCCTTAGGAGCAATCAAGGCGATCACGGAGTGGAGGTGGGAAAGGCGCCCGGTATCGGATCACCGCATGCGTGGCATATCCACCGGAGCAGACCCTGACCCTCGATACCGCTGCCCGGAGCAATCCGAAGCTGATAGCCATTAGGTGAATCCCATGGAGACCGCTTCGACACCCAGCCTCAGTGCCGAACTGCTTCGCGGTTTACACCACCGCGGTGAGTTGCATCATTGGTTGCGTCTCTTCGTGTTCTCGGTCCTCTACATTGTCGCGGCGGCCTTCGCGATCTTCGCCGCGGGCTATCTGAATGCGTGGTGGCACTACTTCCTGCTCGCACCGCTCTACCTCCTCGCCGCAGCCTCGCTTCACGGCATCAGCCTCTTCACCCACGAGGCGGTACACGGCACGCTCTCGAAGAACCGTCTCTGGAACGATATTCTCGGGGCCGCCTGCGCGATTCCGGTCCTACAGAATTGCTCCGCTTACCGCGTTCTTCATCTGCGCCATCACGATCACCTCGGGGAGGAGGGAGATCCCGACCACTACGCGAACTACACGCGCTGGACCTGGATGGTCTTCACCATGAACTGGCTCCGCCTGCTGGTCGGCTACCCGGTTTACATCGCCGCCATTCCCGTCCTCGGCTTCAAGCATGGCGATGCCAAGGCCCGCCTCGGCATCCTCGCGGAATTGGCGGCTACCGCGCTGCTCGTGGGGGCGATCCTTGCTTCTCCGATTCCAGGGACTTGGCTCCTGCACGGCTGGCTCATCCCCATGCTCTTCATCAATACCATGGTGAATATCCGCGGCATGAGCCAGCACACCCTGCTGGAGCACGCGGATGACGAGATCCGCGGCACCCGCAGCATTCTCACCGCGCCGCTGGTGCGGTTCTTCATGTGCAACGAGAACTACCATCTCGAGCACCACCTCTATCCGGGCGTGCCATGGCATCAGTTGCCGAAGCTCCACGCCGAGCTCCAGCAGGAGCTTCGCGAGCGCGGTGCTCCCTACATTCCCTCGTATTCCGCATTCGTCCGCGAGTTCGTCCTTGGCAGCCTCAAGCGGAGTCCGCTTGGCTGGCGGCACCGATGAGTTCGATGCCGGAATTGTCATCGCCCTGCGCATGGGCGGAAGAAGCCGCCGCATGGCCCTTGGCTTTCGCTCAAGTGCGGGAGGACCCTCGCCTCGATATGGAGCTCGCCCGCAAGCTGCCGGAGGGAGCCACCGTGGTGATGATCGCGTCCGGCGGCGATACCGCGGCCTGCCTCGGGCGTCTGCCCCTCACGCTTCACCTCGTGGACATGAATCCGGCGCAGATCGCGCTTTCCCGGGTGAAGTGGCATCTTGCTTCCGGTTCCTCCGAGGATGCCGCTGCTTTGCTCGGTCATGCCGGGATGAATCCCTTCGATCGCATGCGTGGCTTGGCGCTGATTCAGGAGCAGCTCGAACTGGATGAGAATGTCTTCGGCCCGGCAGATCGCGTGGCGGAACTCGGTCCGGATCACTGCGGCCGCTATGAGATCACCTTTGCCGAGCTGCGTTCCCATCTCGCGCCATCACGCGAGGCGCTGGATGAATTGCTCGCCTCGCCACTGCCGATCGAGGGCTTCGACCAATCGCCGCTCGCCGCCGCGCTCGATGATGCCTTCGCTGCGGTCATGTCGCTGCCGAACCTCGTGCGTCTCTTCGGCGCGGAGGCCACGCAGAATCCCCGCCGTTCCTTCAGCGATCATTTCGCCGCACGTACCCGCGAGATCGTCGGGCGACGAGCCCCGCGCACGAACCCCTTCCTGCGCCAGATCCTTGCGGGCGATTTCCATCCATCCCATCGCTACGATTGGCTGCAGTCCTGCCATTTGCTCACCGCGACTCCGGAGTGGCATTACGGCAAGATGAGGGACCTGCTGGAGTCCATGCGTCCTGGCAGCGTAGATCTGGTCCATCTCTCGAACATCCTCGATTGGCTCAGCCCGGCGGAGGCTGAGTCCACCTTGCATGCCGCCCGTCGGGCGATGCGGCACGGTGGCAAGGTGATCATCCGTCAGCTCAATTCCACGCTGGAGGTTCCCTCACTGGAGTCGGGCTTGCAGTGGGATCCCGCACTCGGCTCCGCGATGGAGCGCCGCGATCGCAGCTACTTCTATCCGCAGATTCATGTCGGCACCCGCCCATGACTCTCCACCACCTCACGGCGGACCTCTCCCCGGATCTCGCTCCGGCATTAGCTCGCTTTGAGCGGGAGTTCACGTATCCGCTCGGTCCGGACACCCGCTTCCGGATCTCGCACGGTCAGAGCTACCTCCCGTTCTTCCGCGCGATGGGGCAGGCGGACATCTCGGTGATCGAGCAGGGACAGGAGATCCTCGGCTGCCTTGCCCGGGTAGCACGCCGCCTGTGTCTCTCCGCCGGGGAGGCCTTCGATGCCCACTACCTTTGCGATCTCAAGCTCCGGGCCTCAGCCCGCGGTTCGACCGTGCTTCCTCGGCTGATTCGCGAGACGAAGCGGGTGATCGAGGCGAGCGCATCCACCCGCTGCTACAGCGTGGTTATGGGCGGCACAGGCAAGCTTCCGACCGATTATACCGGACGTCTCGGTGTACCGCGCTTCGAACTGCTCGGAGAGATCGCAATCCTCCGCGTGGAAGGGTCGGGGACCGGAGATGCTTGCCACCCGGTGTCAGCCTCATCCTTCGAGTCGATGTCTGCAAAGCTTCCACGCGAGGGCTACTCGGCTTGGGGGGCAGACCGCGCTCTTCGCTCAATGATTGAGCCGATCCACTTGGTCACATCGCAGGGCGATGCCTGCGGGATCATCGAGGACACCCGGAAGGGCAAGCAGCTCTTTCGGGAGGGTGGTGCCGAATTGCTTTCCGCCCACCTCTCCGGCTTCTCCTTCGCCTCAGCTTCGGCTGGCGCCCGTCTGCTTCAGGACGCGAGCTTCCTTGCCCGCCAAGCCGGCTTCCCGGCCCTCTTCGCCGCTGTCCCCGCCAGCAGGGCGGGGGATCTTCTCGCCTGCCTTGGAGCCCTACGAGTCACTGTAGCCCCGGCAAGCATCTACGGCCACGCACTGGAGCCTGGCCACGACTGGTGGATTGATACGGCCGAGATCTGAGCCCGGATCCGCGAAAAGACATGCGTATATCTTGGCACGCCCGATGCTATTTATAGCTCACAAGTCGACCCAGTCGACAGGCGGTCCGGCCGGATGATTTGCGGGTTCATGGGTTTCCCCGCGGTGCATCGGTCGGGCCGCTTTGTGCCTATCAGCAGCGGCGTCGGCGCAGCGCCATGCCGGCAGCCGCAGCACCCGTGAGCAGAGCCGTGGAAGGCTCGGGCACCGGCACGAAATTACCGAAGCCGTTGGTGCTGCCGTTGGTCAGGCCCAGGTTTCCATCGATCGCGGCGAAGATTCCGTGGCTCTCCGGCGCGAGGCCGAACTGCGTGGTCGCGAACCAATCGAAACGCACCGAGGAAACGTTGTTATAATAGAGAATCATCCCGCCGTCGGCGGTGGTTTCGAGATGATTCGAGCCTCTCGAGTCGAAGCGTAGGTTGCCATTCTCATCAACCACGCTGATTTCGCTATTGTTGTGTAGCTGGTAGCCGACCAAGCCGTCGCTGCCGAAGGCCCGAATCGACTCGGATTGGTAGGGCTCGCCGTCGTGATCGTAGATCAGGAAACGCACGCCGGGCAGCGTGACCGGAACGCTGAAGTTTGAACCGGCTTCGTAGAAAGACATGGACCAGGCGATGCCACCGGTCTCTTGCGAGTAGTTGCCGTCGTGGCGGTAGTAGACCCCCAGATCGTCGCTTCCGGCGCTGGTGTTGTAGTCCGGGATCCAGCCCACCCACTCGTAGGTGCTGGTCGGGCGCAGGTTCGAGGTCTCGCCATCGGTCAGGCCGATCTGGGAGACGCGCACGTCGATGCCGATCCCATTGTAGGTGCCTGCATTGGCGAAATCCAAGGAGGGCTCGGAGGTGTAGTAGGGCCCGAGCGTCGAATTGTTCGGATACATCTGTGTCGCCGGCTGAACATTGTTGCTGAAGTTCAGGTCGACGTAGGTCTGGCCCGCGGCGGCTGAAATCAGCGCGGCGAGAGCCAGTGAGGTGTGAGAGGCGACACTTGGCATGAGGACGGGGGGTGAAACAGCGGGGGTGCGTCTAGCAGTCTGGAGGCCGGAATGCCATGATAAAGAACTCCGTGATCGCGGGGGATGCCGATTCCGGAATTCTGCGGAGCAGGGTTCAGGTGAGCTTGGAAGCGAGCGCGGCGGCCAGTGAAGCGACGTTCTCCTCCTCGAAAAGGGTTAGGTGTCCGCCGGGAACCGGCACGATTTCCAAGCCTTCTCCGGCTAGCTCGGTCCAGCCGTAATCGGCTGGCCACTCGACCTTGTCGCTGGCGGTCATCGCCTTGAAAAGAGTGATCCGGCCTTGGAAACGGCGGGGCCGGAAGGCCTGCATTGCCCGCCAATTCTCCTCGCGGACCTGCACCCGTCGCAGGTCGCTGTGCGCTTCCGCCGGGCCGTTGCCCAGCGCTGCGGCCACCTCCGCCTTCACTCGACGGTTGGTCGCTATCCCTTCGGCGATGCGCTCGCGCAGGCGCTCCAGCCGGGAGGGCAGGGGGAGATCGTGCTGCTGCTGCCAGAAGGCGTTGAACCGGCCGGTGAGCGAGTAGCGCTTGGCGGGCGCGGTCGGGTTGTGGGTGTCGAAGAGGCCGAGGAACTCCACCGTGTAGCCACGCTCCTGGAGGATGCAGGCCATCTCGTGGGCGACCACGCCACCGAAGGAGTAGCCCGCAAGGCGGAAGGGCCCGCCGGGATGCAAGGAGAGCAGATTCTCGACATAGGCGGCGGCGGTCTCCTCGACCGAAGCCGGGGTGATCGGCCCGCTGCTGCTGAGGTCGAGCGACTCGATCGCATGCAGCGGGAAGCGCCGTGGCATCAGTTCCGCCAGGCTGCGGTAGAAAAGCACGCCACCATCGCCGCCATGCAGGCAGAAGAGCGGGGTGCCATCTCCCGAGTCCGCGAGGGTGACCAGATGTCCTTTGCCTGCGCCGCTTGGGAGCCCGGTCTCGGCCTGCGGGCAGAGCAGTGCGGCGAGCTTTGCAATCGTGGGATGGCCTAGCAGGGCGGCCAGCGGCAGGGTGCGACCGAACTCGCGGTTGATCCGGGAGAACATTCGCAGCGCCAGCAGCGAATGCCCGCCGAGCGAGAAGAAGTCGTCATCCCGGCCGATCTCCGGGACCTGTAGTAGTTCGCTCCACAGCGCGGCGAGCCTTTGCTCGGTTTCTCCTTCAGGCGCGGCGTAAGGCTTCGCCTCGTTTGGCTTCTTCGCGGGGTCGGGCAGGGCTGCCACGTCGATCTTGCCATTGGCGGTAACCGGGAAGCTCTCGATGATGGCCACTCCATCCGGTCGCAGGTAGGCCGGTAGGCTGGCCTCCAGCCATGCGGAGAGGGACGGGGCATCCAGCAGGCTGCCTTGCTCGGGCAGCACCCAGGCGAGAATGCGTTTGGTCTCCGGGCTATCGCCCCGGACCGCTACCTTCGATTGCCTGACCTCAGGGTGAGATGCGAGCACCGACTCGATCTCGCCGAGTTCGATGCGGAAGCCCCGCACCTTCACCTGATGGTCGCGGCGTCCGACGAACTCGATCGTGCCATCGGGCAGCCAGCGGCAAAGGTCGCCGGTCTTGTAAAGCGTAGGGCTGGAGACGAAGCGCTCCGCGGTGAGAGCGGGGTCCTTGTGGTAGCGCAGCGCGAGGCCGTCACCACCGGTGAGAAGTTCGCCGGGAATGCCGATCGGCACGGCTCGTCCCTGCTCGTCGAGGATCTGCACCGTGGTGTTGGCGATCGGTCGCCCGATCGGGATCGAGGCCCGCTCGCAATCCTCCGCGGTGATCCGGTGGCAGGTGGTGAAGGTGGTGTTCTCGGTCGGGCCGTAGCCGTTGATCAGCGCGGTCTCCGGCAGCGCTTCGAGTGCGCGGCGCACGTGGGGGACCGACAGGACATCGCCCCCTGCCAGCAGGTAGCGTAGGCCCTTCAGCGATTCGAGATGCTCCTCGACCATCACTTGGAAGAGGCCCGCGGTCAGCCAGAGCGTGGTGACGCCCTTGTCCCGCACGGCGCTGGCGATCTCGTCGAGGCCGGTGCCTCCGGCAGGAATCACCAGCTTGCCGCCGTTCAGCAACGGACCCCAGATCTCGAGCGTGGAGGCATCGAAGGACAGCGGCGCTGCTTGCAGGAAGACATCGTCGGGCGTGATCGCGATGAAGTCGCAGCCGCGTACGAGGCGGACCACGCCGCGGTGCGGCACCACCACGCCCTTTGGCTTGCCGGTGGAGCCGGAGGTGAAGAGGAGGTATGCCGGATCCTCGGCCCGGATGGTGAGATCGGGAATCCCGTTGAAGGGCGATGCATGACCCGCGGCAGGAATCTCCAGCACCTTGCCCTGCCATGCACCGAAGGCTTCGCGGCAACCGTCCGCCGCAAGCCCGATGACCGCGTCGCTCTCTTCTAACAGAAGTGCGAAACGTTCGGCTGGATAAGAAGGGTCCAGCGGGACATAGGCTCCACCTGCGAGCAGGATGCCCAGTAGGCCGGTGATCATCTCGGGCGAGGGCTTGGCACACAGCGCGACCGCTTCACCGCCCTTGAGCCCGGCGGCGTTCAGTTGAGTGGCGATCGCCGAGGCTTCAGCCAGCAACTGATCGTAAGTGAAGCTTTGCTTGCCGTATTCGAGCGCCGTTCGCGAGGGATGAGCGCGCGCGGTCTTCAGGAAGAGCTCGGCGATGTTCGACTCACGCGGATACTCGCTCCGCTTGCCGCTCCATTCGCCCAACTGCTTCGTCTCCGCTGCTGTGAGGATCTCGAGCTTTGAGAGCGGCATCGCCGGATTGGCGGCGATGTTCTCCAGCAGCTGCCGGTAATGGCCGAGCATGCGCTCCGCGGTGCTGCGGTCGAAGAGATCGCTGCTGTAGTCGCAGGTCACCCGCCAGCCTTCCGCTCGCTCGACCATGAAGAAGTGCAGGTCGAAGATCGCGCCCGGTGAGCGCGAGGGAATCGGGATCAGCTCGACCCCGCCGAAGCGCCCGGCCTTCGCGAAGGAGCGCTGGTGGGTGAAGTTGACCTGGAAGAGCGGGTTGCGGCTCGGATCCCGTGCCGGCTTCAAGTCGCGCACCAGACACTCGAAAGGCAGGTCTTGGTTCTCGACGGCCGCCAGCGCGTTGTCGCGGACCTGACGCACCAGGCCCTCGAAGGAAGGGTCGCCCGAGAGGTCGCTGCGCAGGATCAGCGAGTTGATGAAGACGCCGATCAGTGGTTCAAGTTCGGCCCGCGTGCGTCCTGTGATCGGGGAGCCGACCGCGATATCCGTGCCGCCGCTGTAGCGATGCAGCAGCACCTTGTACGCCGCGAGCAGTAGATGGTAGAGGGTCGCACCCTCGCGCGCGGCGATGGCTTGCAGCCGCTGCGTCAGCTCCTTCGGCAGCAGCGCGGAGATCAGCTCGCCGCTCCAGGTCTTTGCCGCAGGGCGGGGCCGGTCGGTGGGCAGATCCAGCTCCGCCATCCCCTGCAACTGCTTCCGCCAGAAGCCGAGTTGCTTGGCGATCTCGGGCCCGGCGAGGAAGTCCTTCTGCCACACGCTGAAGTCGCCGTATTGGATCGGCGGCGGATCCAGCGGGCAGTCACGGCCCTCGAAGTAGGCCTGATAGATCTTCGCCAGTTCCTCCGTCAGCACCGTCATCGACGAGCCGTCGAAGAGCGCGTGATGAACCGTCACATGCAGGATGTGCGAGCTCGCTGAAAGTCGCACGAGCTCCGCCCGGAATACCGGACCCTTCGCCAGACAGAACGGCCGCTGAGCCTCGATGCTCCCCAAGCGGTCAGCCTCCGCCTGCCGCTCTTGCTCGGGAAGCTGCGAGACATCCAGCAGTGGCAGGCTGAAGTCCCGCGCCGGCTCCACGATCTGCAGCAGCTCGCCATCGTCCTCCTCGAAGTGCGTCCGCAGCGATTCGTGGCGCTCGATGATTGTCGCCAGCGTTCGCTCCAGCAGCGCCACATCCAGCGGCCCTTCCAAGCGGAAACGCATCGGGATGTTGAACGCGGTGACTCCCGGCTGCAGCAACTCCAGATACCAGAAGACCTGCTGCGCGATCGACGCCGGAAAGGCCAGCAAGTCCCCCGCGTCATCGGCGGGTGCCGCCGTGGCGTCTTGGGTCTGGGGGGCTTGGCTCATCTCGGGTGAAGGTAGCATGGAGTTCAAAGCTTCCGGCGATAAGCGTCGCGGTTGACGCGCTGGATGGTCGCCGCCGCCGGAGCTGGTTCGGGTTCTGCCGTCAGGTCCGCCGCAATCGCCGAGATGTTCCGATGCCGGAAGATCTGCGCCGGCGTCAGCCCCAGCCCCGCCCGCGTGGCCCGCGTGCTGATCTGGAAAATCAGGATCGAGTCGCCGCCGAGCTCGAAGATGTCGTCACCCGTGCCGATCTCGCGCAGCCCCAGTACCTGCTTCCAAATCTCCACCAACTGCCGCTCGGTTTCGTTCTTCGGCGCCGCGATGTCACGACCGCTGCTCTCCATCTGCTCGCCCGGAGCCGGCAGCGCCTTGCGGTCCACCTTGCCATTCGGCGTCAGCGGGAAGCTCTCCAGCACCACGAAGGAGGTCGGCACCATGTAATCCGGCAGCTTCGCCGCCAGATGCTTCCGTAGCGCCGCTGGTAGCTCTCCACCGGGACCCGAAGGCTTCTCATGATGCGGCACGTTCGCCAGCGGAGCAGGCGTCGACTGGATCGGCCACAGCGGGAAAGCCCCGCTGCCGATCGGCAGGAAGATCGCATCAATCAGGCCCGCCGTGCCATTCCCACGCCAGCGGACATGAGCACGATAACCCGTCGCCTCCGCCACCGCGAAGAGCGCCTCCGCCGATAGGGCATTTCCGGGCACTCCCGGCGCGAAGGGCAGGGGACCATGCTCCGGCGAATGCTCCAGGGCCCGCAGGAAACCCAGCGGCGAATTCAGCCGCACATCCGGAATGCCCGCGATCGCCAGCTCATCCGGACACTCCGCCAGGATCGCTTCCAGCTGCTCCAGATTCAGCCGCTCCCACTGCCGCCACTTCGTCACCACCTGCACCGCCGGCTTCTCGCCGATATGCAAGATCACATCGTAATGGTAAGTCGTCGTCTCGTTCGCCATCCGCCCGCGACGGAGCTGGATTTCGACATGCGCCAACCCCGGGATATCCACACGGTCGAACCAAGCCGGATCGATCGAAAGCTCCGTTTCGCGCGCCAAACGCTGCGCGATCTTCTCGCGCAGTTGCCCGCAGCTCGTGCCATCCGGAGCCCGCTCGCGCAGGATCTCCGCATGATGTGCCGCCAGCAAAGCGTTGCTCTGGATGTCGCCTAGGAAGATCCTCCCGCCCGGCTTCAGCGTGCGCGCCGCCCCTTGCAGCACGCGCACCAGATAATCAGAGTGCGGGAAATACTGCGCCACCGAGTTGATCACCACCGTGTCGAAATACTGCTCGGGAATGTCCGAGAAGTCGTCCGCCGGGCGATGGAACAGCTTCACGTGCGGATAGTTCAGCTCCTGCTTCAGGGCCGCGATGGCCACCTCGGAAATGTCCGCCGCCCAGTAGCACTCCGTCTCTGTCGCGAAGCGCGAGAGGATCTGGCCGGTGCCGCAGCCGATCTCGAAAATACGACGCGGGCCGTACTTCCGCAGCCGGTTCGCCGTCATGTCGATCCACTCCACCACCTGCGCATCGATGTCCGTGGCTCCCGCCCAACCGGCGATCACCGAGTCCAAGCGGTCCAGCTTGCCGCCGCCGGATTGATCGATCGCGGACTTGTAGAGCAGATCCCACTGGTCCTGCCACAGCGCGGTGCCGTCGCCTTCACCGGAATTGCCGGGGCGCACGTAGGCAACCAAACGGCCATCCTGCACATGCGCCACCGCCTGCGCCACCGCAGGGTGCGCGGAGAGATGCGTCTCGATGTCACCCAGCTCGATCCGGAAACCACGCACCTTCACCTGGTGATCCATGCGCCCCAGGCACTCGATGCTGCCATCCGGCAACCAGCGCGCCAGATCGCCCGTACGATAGAGCTTCCCGCCTTGCAGCGCGGTGCTCACGAAGCGGTCCGCCGTCAGATCAGGCCGCTCATGGTAACCCTGCGCCAGACCATCACCGCCGATCAAAAGCTCCCCGGCGATTCCCACCGGCTGCGGCTGCATCGCCGCATTCACGATATACACCTGCGTGTTATCGATCGGGCTGCCGATCAGCACCGGACCCTCACCGGCGAAGACCTGCGCGGTCGTCGACCAGATCGTCGTCTCCGTCGGGCCATAGACATTCCAAACCTCGCCACAGATCGGCGCCAGGCGATCCACCAGATCCCGCGGCACGGCTTCACCGCCGACCAAGGCCTTGAAGCCCTCCTTGCCCGTCCAGCCTGCTTCTAACAGCAGCCTCCAGGTCGAGGGCGTCGCCTGCAGCACCTTGATCCCGTGGCGGTTGATCTCATCCGCCAGGCGGTTGCCGTCGATCACCGTGTCGCGCGTGGCGATCACCGTCTCCGCACCCGTGCTCAGCGGCAGGAAGATCTCCAGCCCCGCGATGTCGAAGGACAGCGTCGTCACCGCCAGCAGCACATCGTCCGGCGCGAGACCAGGCTCGCGGCGCATCGAGTTCAGGAAGTTCACTACCGCACGGTGCGGCACGCGCACCCCCTTCGGCCGGCCGGTCGAGCCGGAAGTGAAGATCACATAGGCCGTATCTTCCGCGGATTTTTCCACCGCCACGAAGCCCGTCGCGGAGCCCGGGATCTCATCGCTCAGCAGCACCACCGCCTGCGAGGAAGGCAGCTCGCGGTGCAGCGAGGTCTGCGAGAGGATCACCGGCATGTGCGCATCCTCCACCATGAAGGCCAGCCGCTCCGCCGGGAAGCTCGGGTCCATGGGCACATAGGCCGCACCGCACTTCAAGATCGCCAGCAAGCCCGCGACCATGTCGGTCGAGCGCTCCAGATGGATGCCCACCAGATCGCCGCGCTTCACTCCCGCGTTCTGCAGGCGTGCCGCGATCGCCGTCGCGCGCAGTTCCAGTTGCGAGTAGTTCAGCGCCTGCCCGCCGCAGCGCAGCGCCGTCTTCTCCGGCACCCGGCCCGCGATCGATGACACCAGGCAATCCAGCGTCGCCTCGCGCGGATACTCGCGTTCGGTCGCATTCCATTCGCCCAGCACCCGCGCGCCTTCCTCCGGAGTCAGGATCGGCAGGGCTTGCAGCGCCGCATCGCCATTCGCGATCGCGCTCTCGATCAGTTGCTCGAAGCAGCCGAGCCAGCGCCGGATCGTCGCTGCATCGTGCAGATCGGTGTTATACTCGCACTCCACGATCATCCGCTCGTCCGTCTGCACGAGGTTGAAGAAGAGATCGAAGTTTACGTGGCGCTTCGGGTTCGTCTCCACGTCGAAGCTCAGCCCGTCGAAGGCGATGCGATCCGCACCGGACTTGTCGATGTTGAACATCACCGTCACCAGCGGCAACCGGCTCGTGTCTCGCGGCAGGGTCAGCTTCTTCAGCAGGCTGCCGAAGGTGTAGTCCTGGTAATCGTAGGCCTCCAGCACCTGCTCCTTCACCTCGGCGGCGAAGGCGCGGAAGGGTCGCTCCGCTGCGGCGTTCAGGCGCAGCGGCAGGAAGTTCAGGCAATGGCCCACCAGCTCATCGCGGCCCACCCGAGTCTGTCCCGCGGCAGGCACGCCGATCACCAGATCCTCTTGGCCTGTCAGGCGATGCAGCAGGGTCGCAAAGGTTCCGAGCAAGGTTGCAAACAAGGTGCCGCCTAGTTTCGGCGAGGCCTTCTTCAGTCGTGAATAGCGGTCCGCATCCAGCGTGATCGCCTCCATCGCGCCGGCATAGGTCTTCAGCTGCGGGCGCGGGCGATCCGTCGGCAGCTCCAGCACCGGCGCTCCGCTTTCAAATTTCGCCACCCAGAAGCTCTCCGCCGCCACACGCTCCGCGGAGTCCTTGTTAGAGACCTCCAGTCGCGCGTAGTCGGCGAAGGACATCGCTGGCGGCAGCATCGGCAGCCGCTCGGCCTTGCGGGCGTTGTAGGCCTCCGCCAGCTCCATCAGGATCATGCCGAAGGACCAGCCGTCGCACACCAGGTGATGTGCGGTGAAAAGTAGCTCGTGCGTGTCTGCGGACAGTCGCGCCAGTTGTAGGCGCAGCAGCGGACCTTCCGTCAGTTTGAAGGGCGAGCGCGCCTCCTCTTCGCGCGCTTGCGACCAGTGCATGCCGCGCACATCCGGCGTCAGCGCGGAGAAGTCGTGCTCCGCGATTTCCAGTTCGCGTGGGGCGGCGTGGAAGATCTGCTGCTGGCCATCTTCGCTGAAGGTGCTGCGCAGTGCCGGGTGGCGCACCACCAGATCGAGCAGCGCCGCACGCAGCGCCGCGGTATCCAGCCCGCCCTCGAAGCGGATCACGTTTGATTCGTTGTAGGAGCAGTTCGCTTCGTCGCCCATCATCAGCGAGTGGAAGATCTCGCGCTGCGCCTCCGTCGTCGGAGAGACATCGCGGCGCGGGAAGACGCTCGGCGCATCGCAGACCACCGTCGATGCCGGCAGGAATCCAGCCGCCTGCATGTCCGCCACCGCTTCCGTGAAGCCGCGGATGATCCGGTCGAAGTCCTCGTCGCCATGGGCCGTCGTGAAGTAGAGCGGACGTCCCTCCCACACGTGCACCCCGCGCTCGCGCAGGAAGTACCACAGCAGGCTCGCATGTTTCAGGTCCGCCGCATGTTCGATCACCGCGTAGGCGCTGAAGTGCGGCAAGCGGATCGGCACGCCGATCGTCGCGAAATACTCGTTCAGGGTCCGGCACAGGCGCTCCACCCGCTCCGTCACCTCGATCTGCAGGCGTGGGCCTTCGCCCTTCAGGTGCTCCACCACGCGCCATGCCGCGGCCAGCGCCAGCGGATGCCGCACGAAGGTGCCTGCGAAGAAGGTCACCCCCACCTCCGGGAAGCTATCGTCGCCGTAGTTCCAGGCACCGCCGTCCAGCGCGTCCATGTATTCACGCTTTCCGGCCAGCACGCCGATCGGCATGCCTCCGCCGATCACCTTGCCGTAGGTCGCCATGTCCGCCTCGATCCCGAAGTAGGCCTGCGCCCCGCCGGGATGGCAGCGGAAGCCTGTCACTACTTCATCGAAGATCAGCGCCGTGCCGGATGCCTTCGTGATCGCCCGCACCTCGTGCATGAACTCGCGCGGCTGCAGTCCCGGGGCCCGGCTCTGCACCGGCTCCACCATCACCGCTGCCAGTTCATGCGCATGCGCCCGCAGGATCTCCAGCGAGGCCGGGTCCGCGTAGTCCAGCACCAGCATGTTCTCCACCAGCGATTGCGGGATGCCCGGCGCGATCGGCTGCGCCTTGTAGACACCGTCCACCCACGCGCCGCGCACCAGCACTTCCTCGAACATGCCGTGGTAGTCGCCCGTGAAGTAAGCGATCCGTGTCCGGCCCGTGATCGTCCGCGAGAGGCGCATCGCGGCCATCACCGCTTCGGAGCCGGTGTTGCAGAAGGTCGCGCGATCCATCCGGGTCAGCTCGCAGATCGCTTTCGCCAGCTTGCCCGCGATCGGCGATTGCGGCCCGATCTCGATGCCCGTCTTGAGCTGCTTCTCCACCGCCTCGATCAGCCAGTCCGGAGAGTGGCCGAAGAAGTAGGTCCCGAATCCCATCGTGATATCGACATACTCGTTCCCGTCCAGGTCCCAGATCTTCGCGCCTTTGGAGCGGGCGGACACGATCGGATAGACCATCTCCTTCCACAGCGACTTGAAGCCGGAGACCGCACGCGGGTCCGCGTAGTGATCACGGTGTTCCGCCGTGTAGGCCTTCGAGGAGGCCGTCTTGCGCACATAGCGCGCGATCAGTTCGTCCAGCGCCTTCTGCTGCGTCGCGGTCAGTCCGCCGTTCTCACCCTTGTCGATCGGCTTGTAGGGGCCGAATCGCGTATTGGCGGAGACATTGCGGCTATGGCCCTCGGGCCATTTCACCGCGGGCAGTTGGCTCGTCGCCGCTTCGCTCCGCGCCGGGGCCACCGCCCCGTTTGCCGCGCGCTGGTTCTCCAGCAGCGCCTGCATCAGGTGGATCTGATTCGCCATCAGTTGCTCGATGGTCGAGCTGCCGTTGACCGGCGCGCTCATGCCCGGCAGAACGGCCACCGGTGCTGCCGCTACTACGGGAGTCGTAGTCAAAGGCGCGGCATCGGCGGGCATTTCGGCAGCCAGATGCTTGGCCAGTGCCACCACGGAGGACAGCTCGCCCAGCATCTGGCGGAAGGTCACCTTCACCCCGAAGCGCGATTGGACCGCTTGGCTCGCTTGGGTGAGGAACAGCGAATCGAAGCCGAGTTCCGTGAAGGTGGCGGCATCATCCTCCACCGCCACCCCGGACAGATCCAGGACGATGGCGCGGAGTTTCGTGGCGAGATCGGGAGTGCGGTCGGCGGGGGCAGACATGGCAGGGGGAGGAGTGGAGAGGGGGAGAACAGGAGCGGCAGCCGCGGGCACGGCAGCCGGAGCAGCAGCGGCATCGGGCTCGCCGGACTTGTCGATCCAGTAGCTCTGTCGCTCGAAGGGGTAGGTCGGGAGATGCAGGCGGGCACGCTCTTGCCTGGCAAAGAAAGTGTTCCAGTCCGGAGCACATCCGGTCTTCCACAGCTCGCCCGCGGCGTTCAGCAGGTCGGCCAGATCCGCGGAGGCTGAGGGCAGCGTGGAGATTACCGTGCTCGCCTTCTTGTCCGGATGCTGGCGCGCGAAGGGCGCAAGTGCTTGTCCGGGACCAACCTCTAACAAGATCAGTCCCTCTTCCGCGAAGGCCGTTGCCAGTGCATCGGTAAAGCGCACCTCGTGGCGCAGTTGCCGTGCCCAGTAGCCCGGGTCGGCCAGCGTTGCCGCGTCCATCGCCTTGCCCGTGCAGGTGGAGATCCACGGGATTGCCGGGGCATTCGCGCGCACCTTCGCCGCCTCCGCGGTGAATGGCTCCACGATTGGCTCCATCATCGCGGAGTGGAAGGCGTGCGAGGTCTTCAACGCCCGGCAGGCGATCTTCTTGTCCTCTAGCTCGCTTTGGAAGGCCGCCACCGCTTCATGCGAGCCGGATACCGTGCAGAGCTTCGGGCTGTTGATCGCCGCCAGATGGATTCCCTCGGGCAGCACCAACTCGTCCGCGCCTTGGCGCACCGCCAGCATCGCCCCGGAGGGTAGATCCTGCATGAAGCGCGCCCGCGTTGCCAGCAGGGCCAGCGCATCCGGCAGGGTGAATGTTCCGGCCAGCACCGCGGCGACGTACTCGCCGATGCTGTGACCGATCAACAGCGAGGGCGTGATGCCCCAGGAGATCCACAGCCTCGCCAGCGCATACTCCGTTACGAAGATGCAGGGCTGTGTCAGCCAGGTTTGGTGAATGCGTTCTTCCGCGGCAGCTTGCTCCTCCTCGCCGGGATAAAGTGTCTCGCGGATATCCAGATCCAGATGTCGCTGCAGGATCGCCGCGCACTCGTCCACTGCATCGCGGAAGGCGGCTTCCCCCAGCAACTCGCGGCCCATGTTGAGATACTGCGAGCCTTGGCCGGGGAAGAGGAATGCCACCTTTGCCGGCTTCGCGGCTGCGGCGGACTTCACCGGTTCGCGCAGCTTCGCGATCGCTTCCTCCACGCTCGCTGCCACCAGCTGCCTGCGGAAGGGGAATGCCTTGCGACCCGTCGCCAGCGTGTAGGCCACGTCGGACAATGAGATCTCCGGATTCAGGTGTCCCGCCAGATTCGCGGACATCGCCTCCAGCGCCGTCGCCGTCTTCGCCGAGAGCACCAGCAACTGCTGCTTCCTTCCCTCACTCGTCGGAGCGATCTCCGGAGCCTCTTCCATCACCACGTGCGCATTGGTGCCGCCCACGCCGAAGGCGCTCACACCCGCGATTCGCGGTGTGCCATTGCGTTCCCATGCCTTCTCTTCCGCCACCGGGGCGAGGGGGCTGTTAGAAAAATCGATCCGCGGATTCGGCGCGCTGAAGTGTAGCAGCGCCGGGATCTTCCCGTGGCGGAATTGCTGGATCGTCTTGATCAGCCCCGTCACGCCCGCCGCCACGTCCAGATGGCCGATGTGCGTCTTGCCGGTGCCGATCGCGCAGTAGCCGTTGCCGACCGCACCGCCATCACGGAATGCCTTCGTTAGCGCTGCGATTTCGATCGGATCACCCAGCGGGGTGCCGGTGCCGTGCGCCTCGATGTAGGAAACCTCCTGCGGGCTCACGCCGGCCGAAGCTTGCGCCAGCGCGATCACCTCGGCCTGTGCGTTCAGGCCGGGTGCGGCGAAGCCGATCTTGTCGGAGCCGTCGTTGTTCACTGCCCAGCCCTTGATCACGGCCAGGATCGGATCGCGATCCGCCACCGCTTCGCTCAGGCGCTTGAGCAGCACCACGCCGCAGCCATGGCCGAAGACCGTGCCGTTCGCCTTCTCGTCGAAGGCGCGCACCTTGCCATCGCCGGAGACCATGCCTTCCTCGGTGTAGAGGTAGTCGCGCTGCTGCGGGAAGCTGATCGATACACCGCCCGCCAGCGCCATGTCGCACTGGTAGGTCAGCAGCGAGGTGGCCGCCTGGCAGATCGCCACCAGCGAGGTGGAGCAGGCGGTCTGCACCGTCATGCTCGGCCCGCGGAGGTTCAGCTTGTAGCTCACCCGCACCGGCATGAAGTCCTTGTCGTTGCCGAGCATCGTCTGGTACTCGGCTACCTGATAGTTCTTCGCCAGTTCCTTGGCCTTGCCCAGGTTGTGCAGCAGATAGGTATTCAGGCTCAGCCCGGCATACACGCCGATCATGCCCGGGTAGGCATGCGGATCGTAGCCGCCGTGCTCGATCGCTTCCCATGCACACTCGAGGAAGATCCGGTGCTGCGGGTCCATCAGCTCCGCTTCCTTCGGATAAATCCCGAAGAAACCTGCATCGAACAGGTCCGGCTTTTCCAGCGTGCTACGGGCCCCGACGTATTTCGCCCCGTCCTGATCCGTGCGGCTGTCGAAGCGCGTGATGCAGTCCTTGCCTGCGATCAGGTTCTGCCAGAACTCATCGGGGTTGGCAGCGCCGGGAAAACGTCCGGACATGCCGATCACGGCGATCGCTTCGGGCGGGGGGAGTTCGTCGTTCATCGTTAGCGGGGGGAAGGGCGGCGGAAGCGGGCGAGTCCGGCTTGTTGCAGCCTCGCCCGGTCTTGGGCGGCGGAGCTGCTGGCAGCGGCTTGGGGGGAAAGGAATTCGGCCAGGGACTTCGCGCTCGGGCGGGCGAAGAGATCGGTGATCGCCAGATCCTTGCCGCTCATCTCGCGCAGGCGCACATGCACCACCGCCAAGTGGATCGAGGTGCCGCCCAGATCGAAGAAGTTCGCCTCGGGATCGGAAACCGCTTGGCCCAGGATCTCGCTCCAGAGCTGGAGAACGCGGCCTTCCCACGTGTCGGTGGAGATCGCCGTTTCTGGAGTGGATCGCTCCTCTGCGGCCAAGGCCAGCCGGTCGATCTTGCCGTTCGGGGTGAGGGGAAAGCTTTCGCGCTGAATGAATTCGCCGGGGATCATGTAGGCCGGCAGCGTGGTGGCTAGATGCGCTTTCAGGTCCGCGGGCGCACCTTGGACGTGTGCCGTCAGCCGTCCGTCCTTCGCGATCACCACCGCCTCCACCACGGACTCGTGACTGGCCAGTGCCAGTTCGATTTCCCCGAGTTCGATCCGGAAGCCGTTCACCTTCACCTGATGATCGGCGCGGCCTCGGAATTCCAAAGTTCCGCAGGGCAGGCGGCGGGCCAGATCGCCGCTGCGATAGATTCCGCCTGCCAGCGCGAAGGCCTTCGCTGTCCTCTCCGGGTCATTCAGATAGCCGCCGCCGAGGCCGGCTCCGCCGATGCAGAGCTCACCCAGTTCGCCATCCGGCACGATCGCCAGATCTTCGTCGCGGATGGTCACCGTCACGTTCGGGATCTCATGACCCAGCGGCACGAAACCGAAGGCATCGAGGTTCCGGCCGTGCAGGCGGTAGAAGGCGCAGATGTCCGTGCACTCGGTCGGACCGTAGGTGTTCACCACCTCCGCCGCGCCGGATTCAAGCCACGAGCGCAGGCGCGGGATCGAGATCGGTTCACCGCCCAGCACCGCGAATCGCAGCGAGATCAGCGCGGTCGCGTCCGTTTCAACCAGTGGATAGAAGGCGCTCGGCGTGCAGTTGATCAGGGTGATGCCGTGTTGCCGGATCAGCCCGTTGATACGGGAGATGTCGTAGGTTCCGTAGTCATCCAACACCAGCACGCCACCGCTCAGCAGCGGGGCGAAGAAGTTCTTCTGCGTCAGGTCGAAGCTCGGCGAGCTGATCACCAGCGTCCGGTCGCTCGCGCCGAGGTTCAACTCATGGGCATACCATTCGAGCAGGTTGGCGAAGCCGCGGCGGAAGACGGCGGCTGCCTTCGGTTTTCCGGTCGAGCCGGAGGTGAAGATGGCGTAGAGCGGATCGTCAGGCGTCGCGTAGCTGCGCACCGGGGCTGCATCACCCTTCGCCTCCTCGGAGATCGCGAGCACCTGCGGGGCAGGGAAGCGTGCTCCGAGATCCTCGCGGCTGATCACGATCTCCAGCCCGGCGGAGGCGATCATGTGCTCCAGTCTTTCGGCGGGGTAGGCGGGATCGAGCGGCACGTACGCGGCCCCGGACTTCACCACGGCCAGCAGCGCCACGATCAGTTCGATCGAGCGGTCCAAGCCGATCCCGATGTAGCGGCCGGGCCCGGCCCCGAGTTCTTGGAGCTTCTTCGCGAGCGCGTTGGCACGGGCTTCAAGCTCGCCCGCGCTGATCGAGCGGGTGCCGGCGATAACTGCGGTCTCGTCGGGATTACGCACGGCGCGCGCCTCGAAGGCGGCGAGTAGACGGTCGGGCAGGAGAGCTTCCAGCTGCTGGGGGGCGGCGGTCATGCTGTGGGGGCGACGGGGAGATGAGGGGGAAATTAGAAAAAATTCGGGGGCGCTAACAAGGGCGGGGCGGGGCTTGTCGGCCGATCGGTCATTTCGTTTTCGGAATGCGGCAGCGGCTACGCAAACAGATAAGTGATTCGTTCCTTGTTCTATCATGAACCGCAAAATCGGGCATTACGCGATTTCGTAGCGGCGCAGATTCTAAAAATTCCTTGTTGGATGCCACCTAAAATTTTAACATCGCCGTGCTGTTTACGGAATGATCCCCAGAGTCCCACGTACCCCCCGGGTGGTACCATGGATGCTTGCCGCGTTGTCGGCAGCCCCCTTGGTTCCCGCGTCGGGAGAGGAAGTGCTGCCCGCGATACCCGGCCGTTTGGACGGGGAGCTGGACAGCCGCATCGTGCCTCGGACCGGCTCTCCTTTTGATCCTCAAGCCGGGGAGACGCGTCAGCAGGAGCTGGAGATGGGCGTCAACATTTCCGCCGTCTACGACGATAATATCTATCTCAGCGCCTCCCGCAAGGAGGCCGATCTGGTGATGCGGGTGGCCCCCGCGATTCACTACCGCCGCGGCGATAAAGTGAGCGGCGAGGGCGGCTACCTGAGCGTGGCCTATCGCCCGACCGCCGTGGTTTATGCCGACAACAGCGACAACAGCCGCTTCGACCAGGTGGCCGAGTGGGACATCGGCTGGCGTGGCAAGAAGACCGCGATTTTTTGGAAAGGCGCCGCGCGTCAGTTGGGCGATGCCACCGCCGATACCGGCGCCCTCACCGATCGCACGGAGTTCTCGAACGAGGTCCGTTTGGCTTGGTCGATCCGCGAGAAGCTCAGCGTCGAGCTGGCAGGCGGCCGCGAATCCGTCTCCTACGATTCTTCGTCCTACGCCGACTCCGCTCTCAACTACGGGGAGCTGGCTCTCCGCTACACCCACTCGCCCAAGACCCGCCTTGGCATGATCTACAAGGCCGGGCGCTTCGAGGTGGATGGGGCAGGGGAGCAGACCGTCCAGCGCCTCACCGGCAGGATCGAGTGGACTCCACGCGAGAAGATCGCCGTGGACCTTGAACTGGGTGGTGAGCATCGCAGCTTCGACCGCGGGTCAGAGACTTCGCCGGTCGTCGAGGGCCGGATCGGCTGGAAACCGAAGGAGGGCACGGAAGTTTATCTCGCCGGCTACCGCCGCGAGCAGGCATCCGCCTATCTCCCCGGCCAGAACTACACCCAGACTGGTGCCGCGCTCGGCATCTCGCAGCGCCTTGGCAGCGACTGGACCGCTCGGGTTGAGGGCGGCGTGGAACGTGCTAAATACTCGGTCGTCTCCGGAAACAGCACCGGGGGCCGTGTCGACCGCATCCATTTCATCCGCCCCGCCCTCGAATACCGCGTGACCGACGATTTCAGCATGGGGCTCTTCTATCGCTACTCGGAGAACGACTCGAACCGGACCGGCCTCGGCCATGAAAACCACTCCGCCGGGGTGGAAATGGGCTACCGCTTCTGATACGACCCCTGTCCCCCGCCATGAACATCAAGCTTTTCCTCATCATCGCCGCCATGATCGGTGCTTTCGCCGCCCTGACCGGCGGGGCCTCGGGCCAAGCTCCCGCAGGCGGCCGCGCGTCGGGCACGATCGGCAGCATGGATACCGTGGAGATCCGGGTTTTCCGGGAGGAAGAGCTTACCACGATGGGCCAGCTTTCGCCGAACGGCACCATCACCATGCCCCTGATCGGCGCGGTGAAGATGGCCGGCCTCACGACCGATCAGGCCGCCGCCGCGATCACCGCAAAGCTGAAGGACGGCTTCCTCGTGAATCCCCAGGTCAGTGTCAGCATCGAGGCCCGCGTCCGCCGCAGCATCACCGTGCTCGGTCAGGTCCAGAACTCCGGCGTCTTTGAACTCCCGGCGAATCGCAAGCTGACCGTGGTGGAGGCCATCGGCATGGCGGGCGGCGCGACCCGCATCGCAAATACGAAGAAAATCACGTTAAAGCGTAATACCGGAGGCAAGCCTCAGGTGAGCATTCTCAACCTGAAAGACATCACTTCCGGCAAGACCGCGGACATCCCGCTGCGGGACGGCGACGTGCTAACCGTTCCCGAAAGCCTGTTCTGATCCTTTCTCCGACCATATCCCCCCATGGCTGCCCCCCGCAAACCGGAACATCTTCTGACGAATTCGCCGCCTCACGCGGAGCTGGCGACCGTTCAGCCCACTCTCTACCTCTCCAAGGTGGAGCCGGGTCGGTTGCTTGGCGTGATCATACGCCGAGGCTGGCTCGTGATCCTCGGCATGCTGCTCGCCGTCGGGGCCATGTGGCTCTACGTGAAGAGCGCGCCCAAGATCTATGTCTCCACCGGCTCGGTGGAAGTGAGCAGTCACGCGCCGGATCCGCTTCGCATCGAAGGACTTACTCAGCAGGACACCAAGGACCTCGAACAGCTCCGCACCATCGAGGGCAACATGGTTTCCACCGCCGTGCTGCTGCGCGTGGCGAAGGAAAACGGCCTGCTCACCGCCACCGACTTTGCCCCGCCGGGAACCACCGAGCAGGGTGTCATCGGCATGCTCTCGAAGCGCGTCCGGGTCGAGCTCAAGCGCGGCACCCGCGTGGTGGCGATCAGCGTGGAGGATACCGATCCCGCCCGCGCCAAGCGCTTGGTGGAATCCTTGGTCACTGAGTATCAAGCGTGGATCCGCGAGCGCCGCGAGACTGTTACCAAGGAGATGGGCGAGGGGCTCGCGAAGGAGGAGCAGAAGCTCCGCGAGCAGATGGGCGTCGCAGAAGTCCGTCTCCAGGCTTTCCGCGAGCAGCACCCCGTCCCCGGCCTCGACGAGCGCGAAGGTGCGGGCCCGGTTTCCGGCCAGCTCGGCAACCTCAACACCCAGCTCTCCCAAGCCAAGTCCGAGCGCCTCCGCCTCGAAGCCGAATACGAGGCCTTCAAGAAATTCGACCCCGAGGATCCCGACGCACTAGCCGGAATCGGACGTAGCACCTACGCCGATGAAGTGCTCGCCCAAGCCCGGGCATTGCAGGCCAAGGAGTTGGAATTCTCCCGCGTCAAAGAGCGCTACCTCCACAAGCACCCGGGTTACAAGGAAGTCGCGCAAGAAGTCGAAACTCTCAAAGCCGATCTCGCCGAAGCCTCCCGCTCCGCCGGTGAAGCCCTCGAGAAAAGCTACCACGTGGCCATGGAGAACGAGGCCAAGCTCCAGGGCGAAGTTGACCAAGCCCGCACGGTCGCCGTCGGCGTCGAAGGCGTCCGCGCCAAGTTCGACAGCCTCAAGCGCGAAGCCGAGGCTGCCCGCGAACTTCATGCTTCTGTGGACAAGCGTCTCCGCGAATCGAATCTCGCCGGCGCCCTCGCCGCGTCCGCCATCACTTGGGCCGAGCCGCCGCTTGTTCCGGAGAAAGCCTCCAAGCCGGTGAAGATGGTCCTCTTCCCCGTAGCCGCCTTCGCCGGCATGCTCGGCGGGCTGGTCCTGATGGTCGGCTTGGAAGTCGGCGATGGCCGCGTGCGGGATTCCGCCGATGCCGCCCGCGCCACCGGCACGCCACTGCTCACCAGCCTCCCGGTCATGCAACCGGGCAGGGAAGGGGACATGGTCCTCCTTTCCGATCCCGCCTCCTCCGAGGCGGAGGCTTTCCGCCGCCTGCGCGCCGTCCTCCTTCCCGCGCCGGGCAAGCCGGGCGCCCGCACCGTGCTCTTCACCAGCGCCGTGCCCGGCGAGGGCCGCTCGCTCTGCGCCATGAACTATGCCGCGTCGCTGGCCATGCAAGGGCAGCGCACGCTCCTGCTCGATGCCGACATGCGGCGCCCGGGCTTGAGCCGCCAGCACGTGAACGGCGAAGGCCGCGGGCTGGGGGCCTATCTCGCCGGCGATTGCGATCCCGCCAGCGCCTGCTTCCCCACGGCCCTGCCGAATCTCTACCTCCTGTCATCCGGCCCCATCCGCGGCGATGCCGCTGAACTTCTTTCCGGCACCCGCTTTGCGGCCTTGCTGGAGGATGCCTACCGCTGGTTCGACGCCGTCGTGATCGACAGTCCTCCGGTGTTGGCTGTCAGCGATGCACTCGCGGTTTCCCGCTACGCGGATCGCGTCTGTCTGATCGTCCGGCAGGACGCCAGCGATCGCAGGAATCTCAAGAAGACCTCGGAACTTCTTCGCTCGTCGGGCGGAAATTTGATCGGATTTGTCTGGAATGAGCACTCATTCCGAGGCAAAGGAAACTCCGCACCCGAGCCTGTCATCCCCGTCAGCCATCCGGCGCTTTCAAGCTCCGGTGTGGCGGTGGCGGATGGGCCCGCGGTGAAGGGTGAGGAGGCTGCCCCTACCTCCCCGATCGCGTAATGGATTCCCCGGCCCATTTTCTGCTAGTTTTCAAACCAATGACGGCTCCCCCGGTCGTCATCGGATCCCCCGGTCCACATCCCCCTATCCCCCCGAACCATGAACTGTGCTCCCCCCGCACCGTCCGAGGAGGCGTCCCCCGTGTCGTCGTCCCCGGAAACCCAGGATGATCTCATCCCGCGCTCTTACGAGCTCCGCCACCGCCACCGCCCTTGGGTAGCTCACCAGAAGCTGGTCGCTGTCAGCTTCCTGGGTGATGCCGCCGTGGTGTTCGTGGCGATGATGCTCGCGTACCTCATTCGCTTCGAGAGCAATCTCCAGCACATCGGGGTGGATGATCCGGCGGTAAGCCTCCGTGGCTATGTCGGTCACGTGATTTTCGGCGGGCTGCTCATGCTCGTGATGCTCGCGAACTTCCGCGTGCACGATCCGCGCAACTATCTCGCCATCCGCCGCACCTTCACGGTGATCGTGAAGACCTGTGCGCTGTGGCTTGTCGGGTTCCTCGGGCTCACCCTGATTCTCAAGATCGATCCGGCCATCAGCCGCGCCTATTGCGTGATCGGTGCCGTGATCGCGATGGCGTTGCTCTGCGGTTGGCGCTGGTTCCTTTACTGCGTGCTGCGCCGCGAGTCCTTCGCCGTCGCGCTGCGTCAGAAGGCGGTTTTTGTTGGCTGGAACGAGGAGTGCAGCCGTGCGATCGAGCGCTTCAGCGAAGGCCGTGCGCACCAGATCAAGGTGCACGGCGTGATCCTGCCCCCGGGCCGCAAGCTTGATGCCGAACTTCCGGATGATGTGCCGGTCTTGGGCGGGTATGATTCCTTCCGTGAGATTGTCCGCAGCTCCGGTGCCGACCTGATCATGGCGGTGGACGGCTGCATGGACCGCCACCAGATGCTCTTGCTCGCGGAGACCTGCGGCAAGGAGTTCGTGGACTTCAAGCTGGTTCCGAGCTGCTTCCAGATCCTGGTCTCCGGCCTGCAGATCGAGAACTTCCACGGCATGCCGGTGCTCGGTATCGGCAAGCTGCCGCTGCACCACGCCTTCAACAACGCGATGAAGCGTGCCATCGACATTGTCGGCGCGATTGCGGGACTTATCCTGTTCGCCCCGGTGATCACGGCGTTCTGCCTGATGGTCTGGCTCGAGTCCAAGGGGCCGGTGTTCTACAAGCAGCGCCGCATCGGTCTGAACGGCCGCCCCTTCCAGATCCTGAAGATCCGCTCGATGAAGCTGGATGCGGAAGCCTCCGGCTCCCCCGGCTGGACTGTGAAGGACGATCCGCGCCGCCTCAAGGTCGGCAGCTTCATGCGCGAATGGAACATCGATGAACTGCCCCAGTTCCTCAATGTGCTCCGCGGCGAGATGAGCCTCGTCGGCCCGCGTCCCGAGCGCCCCGAGCTGATCGAAGGCTTCAAGGAAGAGATCCCGCACTACAACGTGCGCCACAACATCAAGCCCGGCGTGACCGGTTGGGCCCAAGTGAACGGCCTGCGCGGCGACACCTGTTTGCGCGAGCGGGTGAAGTTCGATCTCGATTATATCGAGAACTGGAACTTCTTCCTCGATCTCCAGATCATGGTGATGACCTTCTTCAACCGCAAGGGAGCCTGTTAGCGAACCGCCGAACCTTGAGCGTGGAGACTACAACGGGAATGGCGGAGGAAGCGAAGGCCGGTCACTCGGCGCGGCGGGATCGTTCGATCAAGCTGGCGGTGGCCACCTCCTTCCTCTCGAAGGCCGGCACGGCCTTGTTCCAGTTGCTTTCGATTCCCGTGGCGGTGCGCGTGCTCAGCCGCGAGGAATTCGGTCTCTACACCACGGTGAACATGACCTTGGCGATGGTGGCCCTGCTCCAGATCGGAGTCGGGCCCTCCCTCGCCCACGGGCTGTCTCGCGCGAAGGCGAAGGATGACAGTTCCGGAGCCCGCGATCTGGCCTCCACCGCCTTCTTCGTGATGATGGGGATGGCCCTGCTGGCGGGGCTGATCCTTGCATCGGTGCTTCTCATCGTGCCGCTTCCCGAGCTTTTTGGCAGCGGTTTCGTTGGCAAGGAAAGCGCGCTTCGCCCCGCTTTGTGGACCGGTCTCGCCCTCTTCTTGCTCCTCTTCGTGCTCAATCTCACCGAGCGGGTGAGGGAAGGCCTCTTGGAAAGCGCCACGAATAATGTTTGGGGTGCGGTCGGTAACGTGCTGGCCGCGATTGCCGTCGGGGTCGGCATCTTCTTCGTGCCCGAAGTTTGGTATCTTGTCCTCGCCGTGCATGGCTCGGTGGTGATCGCCAAGCTCTGCAATACCATCACCCTGTGGAAGAAGCACCCGGATACCCGTCCGGAATGGACCCGCTTCCGCATGCCGGTGGCGAAGCATCTCTTTACCGACGGGCTCGCTTTCTCCGCCTGCACGCTGGTGACCGGCTATGTGGAATACAGCTTCTGCGGGTGGCTGGTAGGGCGTGAAGCCGGGCCCGCGGCGACAGCTCTCTACGGGATCTTCGTTTCCATGACGATCATGCAACTCGGCTTCGTGATGATGCTGAGCACGCCTACTTGGCCCGCCGTTGCCGAGGCCTTGGCACGTGGCGATACGGATTGGGCCAAGCGAGCCGGCAAGCGTCTCTATCTTTACGGCAGCGGCTTCGCGCTTTGCTCCTTCGGCGGGTTGATCCTGCTGGGCCCCTTGGTATTCTCGATCTGGCTCGGGAAGGATTTCGCGGATACCCCACGCACGCTTTTCGCCTGCTATGCCACCTACTTCGTGGCCCATGTCTGGCGCCATCTGAACCACGCCATGATGATCGGCAGCGGCCAAGTGGGACGGCTCGCGCGGATTCAATTCGTGGAGAGCGCGTTGGTGACACTCGCGGCGATCATCGGCCTCCACTACGGTGGAATGGGCGCGATGTTGCTCTCGATGGGGACCGTCATTTTTGCGGTGACCGGTTGCATTCTCCCGCGTCTGGTCGGTCACGGGCTGCGCATGTCCGCTCGCGAGCACGAACCGGCGCTTGGCGTGGTTGCCCGCAGCTGAAAGACTTTGCGGCGCTTTCCGTAAGTAGCCTGTCGGACACCTTACGGATTCCGATAAGAGTCTTTTGTAGAGTGAATTACCGACGCAGGATTGCCGTCGGTTCCGACGGCTGATTCAGCCTTCGACCCTTTGTCCGCACCGGGTTTTCCAGCGAGGGTCGGGTATGCGTTTGGAAACCCAGTTCCCGACTATCGGTCGTCGCCGGGCCTTTGCCTTGGCTCTCGTTTCGGCTCTCGTCCTGCCTGCCGCGGTTCATGCCGCCGGCGAGCCTGCTCCCACGGTGGCGCTCTCTTGGAATGCGAATCCCGAGCCGGATGTCGCCGGTTACAAGGTTCACTTCGGCACCGAGAGTGGAGTCTATTCCAATGTGATCGACGTGCGTGGTACGACGTCGGCTTCCTTACCCCAGTTGTTGATGGGCGGCACCTACTACATGGCGGTGAGCGCTTACAACAGCGCAGGGCTGGAAGGTCCGCGCTCGGCTGAATTCAGCGTCACCGCGGCGGTGCCTTCGTCGCAGGCTCTTAACACAAGCTTTGCGTTCAGCGGAGCGACCCAAGGTCAAGGCCAGCTGCAGTGGAAGTATCCGAAGTCCGCGGCTGCCAGCGCCTCCGGCTTTAAGGTCTATGCGAGCGAAGACCTGAAGACTTGGACGGAGACGAGCCAGGTCGATCCGACCAAGCCTGCGAGGTCGGATTCCGAGTGGCTCTACTTCAACTATCCCTACCAAGCCACCAAGGCGCGGATGTTTTTCAGGGTTGCTGCAAGCAACGCCTTCGGCACAGCGGAGTAAGTCCATGGTAAGCCCGGGCTGCGGCACATCTGCCGTGGCCCGGGCTTTTTCGTGCCCTGATCCAAGCCTCCGTGGCCGCTCGTAAAACACCGGAGATGATTCTAAAAAGTTTACCAAAGCGGTTAAGCTAGATGCCGGATTCGGTCAAAAAGGCGGGAAACTATTGCGCGGATCGTCCGCAGGGATTGCACCGCAACGGTTTTGCCTTATTGCAGGGCGCGTCGCCCCGGAGATCCCCTTCAGGGCAAGTCTCACGCCCATGTCCGCTCATACCGATTTCCGCAGCCGCCACCTGGGAGCCATCGGCTCCGACCGCGAGGAGATGCTCCGCGCCACGGGCTATGATTCGCTCGATGCGCTGATCGCCGGGACCGTGCCAGAGGGCATCCGCTCCCATGCCGAGCTCGATCTGCCGGTTGCGAAATCCGAGCCTGAAGCTCTCGCCTGGCTGAACGAGATCATGGGCAAGAACAAGGTGCTGAAGTCCTTCATCGGGCAAGGCTACTACGGCACCCATGTCCCCGGTGTGATTCTGCGGAATATCCTGGAGAATCCCGGTTGGTATACCGCCTACACACCTTATCAGGCGGAGATCGCCCAAGGTCGTCTGGAGGCGCTGCTGAATTTCCAGACCATGATCACCGAGCTGAGCGGGCTCGACGTGGCGAATGCCTCGCTGCTGGATGAAGGCACTGCCGCCGCCGAGGCCATGAGCCTCGCGCTCGCCGGTGCCCCGAAGGGGAAGGTCATCTTCGTTTCCGATGCCTGCCATCCGCAGACGATCGATGTGGTGGTGACCCGTGCGGAGCCGCTCGGGATCGAGGTGAAGGTGGGCGACTGGCGCACCTTCGACCCGGCTGGCTGTGAAGGTCTCTTCGCGGTGATCGTGCAGTATCCGGATACCTACGGCACGGTGGCCGACTACGCCGCTTTCTTCGAGAAGGCGCATGCCGCTAAGGCGGTGACCATCGCGGCGGCGGATCTGCTGGCGCTGACTCTTCTCAAGGCTCCGGGCGAATTCGGCGCGGACATCTGTGTGGGTTCAAGCCAGCGCTTCGGGGTTCCCTTTGGATTCGGTGGTCCGCATGCGGGCTTCATGTCCTGCAAGGACGCGCTCAAGCGCAAGATGCCGGGTCGCCTGATCGGCGTGTCCGTGGATTCGCGTGGCAAGCCGGGCTTCCGTCTCTCCCTTCAGACCCGCGAGCAACACATCCGCCGCGACAAGGCGACCTCCAACATCTGCACCGCTCAAGTGCTGCTGGCGGTGATGGCCTCGATGTATGCCGTGTATCACGGTCCCGAAGGCCTGAAGCACATCGCCCGCAGCGTGAACGCGAAGGTGGCGACTCTCGCCGCCTCGCTCAGTGCCTCCGGTGTGAACGTGGTGAACGAAAGCTTCTTCGATACGCTGACCGTGTCCGTTCCGGATGCTGCCGCCGTGGTGGCTGCCGCGGTGGAGCAGGGGATCAACCTGCGCCGCATCGATGACAAGCGCGTCGGTATCTCCTTCGACGAAACCACGACCGATGCGGATGTCGCCACTGTCGCCGCGATCTTCGGGGCGAAGTCACTATCCACGGACAAGACCACCGCGTGGCACTCCGATCTTTCCCGCAAGTCCGACTTCCTCACGCAGAAGGTCTTCAACTCCTATCACTCCGAAACGGAGATGCTGCGCTACCTGAAGCGCTTGGAGTCGAAGGATCTCGCGCTGAACGAATCGATGATCGCGCTCGGCTCTTGCACGATGAAGCTGAATGCGACCTCCGAGATGATCCCTCTTAGCTGGCCGGAAGTCGCCTCGATCCATCCCTTCGTCCCCGCCGACCAGAGCCAAGGCTACCGCGAGATGCTCGGCCTGCTCGAAGGTTGGCTAGCGAATGTCACCGGCTTCGCCGCCGTGTCGCTCCAGCCGAATGCCGGCTCGCAGGGTGAGTACGCCGGTCTGCTGGCAATCCGCCGCTATCATCTCTCCCGCGGTGATACCCATCGCGATGTCTGCCTGATTCCCGTCTCCGCACACGGCACTAACCCGGCCTCCGCCGTGATGGTCGGTATGAAGGTCGTCGGCGTGAAGTGTGACGATCAGGGGAACATCGATGTCAGCGATCTGGAAGCCCGCATCGCCGAGCATCGCGAGAACCTCGCGGCGCTGATGGTGACCTATCCCTCCACCCACGGTGTCTTCGAGGAGACGATCGTCGATATCTGCAATGCGATTCACGAAGCCGGTGGCCAAGTCTACATGGACGGCGCGAACATGAACGCGCAGGTCGGTCTCACCAGCCCGGGCCGGATCGGCGCGGATGTCTGCCATCTCAATCTTCACAAGACTTTCTGTATCCCGCACGGTGGTGGCGGTCCCGGTGTCGGCCCGATCGGTGTGGCGGAGCAACTCGTGCCTTTCCTGCCCGGCCATCGCGAACTGGACTCGGCCGAAGCCCCGGTCTGCTCCGCGCCTTGGGGCAGTGCTTCGATCAATACGATCTCTTGGATGTATATCGCGATGATGGGGCCGGACGGTCTCAAGGAGGCGACCGAGACCGCGATCCTGAATGCGAACTACGTGGCCAAGCGTCTCGCGCCCTTCTTCCCGATTCTCTACACCGGCAAGAACGGTCTGGTAGCCCACGAATGCATCATCGACGTGCGTCCGCTTTCCGAGAAGAGCGGTATCACCGTGGAAGATGTGGCGAAGCGCCTGATGGACTATGGCTTCCACGCCCCGACCATGAGCTGGCCGGTGGCCGGCACGCTGATGATTGAGCCGACCGAATCCGAGGCGAAAGTGGAGCTCGACCGCTTCTGCGATGCGATGATCTCGATCCACGGCGAGATCCTGGCCGTGGCGAACGGCGAGGCGGATGCCAACGACAACCCGCTGAAGAACGCCCCGCACACCGCGGACAGCGTCTGCGCGGACGAGTGGACCCACGCCTATGGTCGCGAGCAAGCGGCCTACCCCTTGCCCTATCTCCGCAATCACAAGTTCTGGCCCTCCGTCGGACGGGTGGACAATGTCCACGGCGATCGCAACCTGGTCTGCACCTGCGACAGCGTGGAAGCCTACGCCGCAGCGGGGAAATGACAGAGCGGGTAGCGGGTCGCAGGTAGCCGGGGTTTTGTCCCTTGCTACCGCTACCGGCTACTTGCTACCTCCCCATGCATGACTCCACCCTCACCGATCGATTGGGCTAGCTGGCGGGCGGAGATTCACGCCACGCTGTTGTTCATCGTCCGGGACGGCGAGATCCTCCTGATCGAGAAGAAGCGCGGGCTGGGTGCCGGCAAGATCAACGGTCCCGGCGGCAAGATCGATCCCGGCGAGACCCCGCTGGAGTGTGTCGTGCGGGAGACCCGGGAAGAGCTGGGGATCACCGCCAAGCGCCCGCGCAAGCTGGGCGAGCTCCACTTCGCCATGTCGGATGTGCCGGACATCCTTTGCCATGTCTTCCTGGCACGGGATTTCAGCGGCCAGCCGGTCGAGACGGAGGAAGCCAAGCCGCTTTGGTACAAGCTCGGGGATATCCCTTACGAGCGGATGTGGAAGGATGATATCCATTGGCTGCCGGTGCTGCTCGACGAGCGGAGCTTCCACGGTCGCTTTGTCTTCGAGGGGGAAGAGGTGGTCTGGCAAGACATGCAACTCGACACCTACTGGGATCCAGAAGGCCCCCGCCATTGAAAGGGATGTTAGGAGCAACTCTTTCCAAATGAAAAAGCCCGTTTCCCTGAAGGGAAACGGGCGGATTTTGAGAATTGCTGAAGCGGCTTAGAGGGCTGACTTGAGAGAGTTGAATTGGGCCTTGAGCTTGCTCAGTTCCTTCTCCGCCTTGGCGATCTGATCGTGCAGCGCTTGGAGTTTGGAGAGCTTCTTACCGATCGGGCCGGCCACCGCCGCACCGCCGGAACTAATAACCCCGGTGCCCGGACCCGTGCGGATCCAGCTCGAGATGGTAAGGGGGGAAATCTTATACTTCTTCGAGGCGGCACTCTGGCCGCCGCGCCCCTTATCGGCATTCACTTTGTCCACGAAGGCGATGATCTCCGCCTTCTCCTTCGCGGTATATCGGCGGCCTTTCGCCGCATTGACGTTGGAGTTGCTCATGACTCCGGAGCTTTAAGGCGGGAGTCGTTGAGTCGCAAGCGCAAACTTGTAACTACACTCAGTTTTTTTATATATGCGTAGTTCTACGTTGATCTATAGATGATGGGTCGATAAAACTAATTAGTGACATTCTCAAAATCGGACTCTCTGAAAATTGTGCAGACATTTCGGAGGGATTTGGCATGAAATCAAGGACTTGCGAGTCAAGCCATGACTGGAGCATCCGTTAGGCTGCGCTTGGGGCTGACGGGTGTTCCCGATTCGGGTCGAATGAGAATAGTCCAAGCCAGCTTGGGAAGTGGCGGGGGTAGTAGCGGGTTAGCCTCCGCGGAAAGTCATTCTGTTAGGCCAAGTTTAGGTCGATAATTGATTCGTAAATCGCTCTCAATTAGCGATTTAAGGATTCAAATAATTGGCTGTTAGTTGCCGGGATAAGTGTTCCCGTTGTGATTGGTCTCGGATATTGAGACCGGTTATCAACTGGAGGGGGCTGCCGTCCTGAGGAAGCCTCGCTCTCTAGTCGGGAAGGACAACATTCGCAATTTCGGACAGGCGGGTGATCCATGCGTCCGCGCCTTTCTCGACGGCCGGGCGGGATACCACGCCACCGAAGCCGATGAAGAGGTCGACTTCGTTCTTCGCTTCGAGATCGGATATGCCATCTCCCATCATGATGACGGCTTCGGGAAGCATGGCCTGCTTCCATTCCCGGATGATTTCCGGCTTTCCTCCGTTCCGCGTGGTAGGATAGTCCGCGCCATATCCGGCATAGTCTCCGCCGGGACTGAAGTGGAGAGGTACCGCCTCAACATGGTCCACGCCAAGGACCCGCGCGAGCGGGCGGATCAAGGGCTCGAAGCCGCCGGAAAGGATCACCGGGGTCCAGCCCTCCGCCTTGAGCCGGGCTATCATCTCCGCGGCTCCGGGCACGATGGTATCCACATAGAGGCGGGCGACCGCATCGGCGGTGGCTTGATCCGGGCGGATGATCTCCATACGGCGGCCGAAGACCTCGCCGATGGGCACCTCGCCGTTCATGGCCTGGTGGGTGAGATGCTCGACCAACTTGAAGACCTCCGGGCCGCGCGCACGTCCCAGTTCGTCGATGCCCTCGATGGTGGAGAGAGTGGAGTCGCAATCGAAGAAGGCGAGCTTGCCACGCTTACGAAGCGGAGGAAGCACCTCCACGATCATGCCGGGCTCGACCATGTCGAAGAGTTCGATGACATCGGCATTTGAAAGCCGGATGCAGCCGCAACTTGCCGGGCTGCCGAGCTTTGCTTCCTGATTGGTCCCGTGGATGTAGATGAAACGGTCGAAAGAGTTCGCGTTCTCCGGTTCCAAACCGCTGAGGCGGAGGATGCGGGTTAGCACCAGATCCTTTTCCGGGGACTCCCCGGGCTGCCAGGTGCCCACGGGTTCCCGCGAGACGAAGACAGTACCGCTCGCGGCGGTCTCACCGATTTTTTGTGCGATGACGAAGCGACCGGTCGGCGTGCGATAGCTGCCGGGCGTGAAGCCGACGCCCTTCGCCGCGGTGGATACCGTGAAGATCTTCACGAGTTCATGACCCCGGAAGACGGTCAGAGTTTGATCATCGATGGAGACTTCGAGGCGCAGATCGTTCATGGCGGTGCTTGCAGGGCGATGAGGGAATTCTTTCCGCCCAAGGCGGAGGCGAGCTTGAAGGCGGTATGGCGGGAAGGAAGCCTGCCCGGCGTCATGGACAGACCCGCAGGCGAGGTCAATCCGGGGGGCGGTTGCGGTGTCTCCCACGAACGTGTGAGGGCGGCGAGAATCACGGTCTCTAACAGGCCGCCGCCGCCGATGCCATGGCCGGTCCATGGCTTGAGCGGGCAGATGGGGACATCTCCGCCCAGTGCGGCACGGATGGCTGCCGGCTCCAGCGCGGCATGGGAGGCGGTGCCGCTTGCATGCGGCACGATCAGGGCCGGGGTACCGAACATGGTCTGTGCTTTCCGCAGCAGGTCGACCAAGCCGGGTGCCCCGGGCGGCATGCCGATGGGGTCGGCGGCATCCGAATTGGCGAGATAGCCTGCAAGCTTCACGCTCTTGTCCGGACCCCGGGTTTCCAATGTCATGGCTGCGGCTGCTTCCGCCGGAAGGATGCCCGTGCTGGCCGGAGAGTAAGGATCATTCAGGCCGTTCTTCGAGAGAATGCCGGTCGAGGCATAACTATCGAGCAGGCTGGGGGAGAGGGGTAGGTCGACGGCCAAGACGAGAGCCCGCTCCGCCAGTCCCGCACGTAGCCATAGCGAGGCCATGCCCAAGGCATCAAGTCCTGCAGCGCACCCGCTGGCCTGAACTTGCCACGGCCCCCGGATCCCCAGCTCGATGCTGACCGCTGCGGCGGGTTCGCTGTGCAAGGAGTTGCTCGCCGCCATCAAGGAAAACGCGCGGCGCTGCGGCCAAGGATCGATCCAACCCGCGGCGGTGCCACGGCTGGTGCCAAGAAAGAGCACGGCATCCGCAAGTTGATCGGCAGTCCACGCTGCTTCCGCGATCGCTTCGCGGGCCACGTGAAGTGCGGCCATGCTCGCCGGCGACCATTTGCGATGGGTAAGTAGCGAGCGTCGCTCGATCCATGAGGCTGGTAAATCGCGGTGCGGGCTGTCGCTTCCCAGCAAGGCCGCGAGGGGCTGGAAGTTCGTTCTCCCGGCACGGATGGCCGCGAGCTGGGCGGATACGGACTCCCCCAGACCGGAGATCGCTCCGAGACCGGTGATGGAAAGCAACGTTTCGATGCGCGCCGGACTAGACGGCCCGCTCCCGGATGCCAAAGCGGAAATTCATCCGGCCTCAGATACTTGGCTGCTTCTGCGGGGCCTCGACCGGAGGAAGGAGCTTTTGGAGCTCCGCCGGAAGACGCTGGATCACTTCCTTCGGCACCGGGGGTGAGTGGGGGATAAGCTTGCCGTCATGAATACTGGGGCCGCTTTTCGTGCCGTTGTCCTCACGGAAATTGTAGTCGAGCCGGTCCTTTCCATTGCTGAACCAGTAACGGCCGGGATCTTCCAGATAGACGAACCAAGACGAACCCTCCGGCACTTGCATTCCACCTCCGCCGCTGCCTCCCGTGCTGCCGCCGTGGGGGAGGGGTTCATGGCGGGAGATCATCCACGAAAGCGCGGTTCCTGCCATGGCGAGCTCCAGGTCGTGGGTCGCAACTTTATCTTCGTAGTGATAGGTGCCGGGCGTGGTGATGAGATCCCCGGGGCTCATCGTGTTCGGCAGCTTGGGCGGTGCGTGAACCGTGGTAGTGACTCGGTTGCAGCCGGCGAGTAAACCGATGGCGAGGAGGATTCCGAGGGGGCGCATCCCTGCATCGTCCCCTAAAGCCCTTTTGAGGAAAAGCTGAAAGGCTGCCTTCGATCCCGGCTCGAGAGCGCCGGGAAAAGATGATCCTACAGCATTTCTTCGACGAACTTCTGCTTATTGAACAAGGCGAACTGTTCCGGCTCTTCCCCGGTGCCGAGGTAGCGGGTGGGGATGCCGAGCTGATCGTAGATCGAGACCGCCACGCCGCCTTTGCCGGAGCCGTCCATCTTGGTGACGATCAGTCCGTCGAGCGGGCAGGCCTTGTGGAATTCCTTCGCCTGCTGGAGGGCGTTGGCACCGGTGGTGGCGTCTACCACGAGCAGAGTCAGGTGGGGAGCCGTCTCGTCGTTCTTGGCGAGGGTCCGTTTGATCTTCGACAGCTCCTCCATCAGGTTGTGGCGGGTGTGAAGTCGGCCGGCGGTGTCGCAGATGAGATACTTGGAGCCGTCCGCGATGGCCTTTTGATGAGCATTGAAGCACACCGAGGAGGGGTCGGCATTCGGTTGGCCCTTCACCACGGGAATGTTGAGGCGCTGGCCCCAGCGTTCGAGTTGCTCCACCGCGGCGGCGCGGAAGGTGTCGGCGGCGGCCAGCACGGTCGGCTGTCCGCGGCGTTGCAGCCAGTGGGCCAGCTTCGCGCAGGAAGTGGTCTTGCCGACCCCGTTGATGCCGACGACCAGGAAGACGAAGGGCTTGCCGTCCATCCGCGGTAGCAGGGGCGGCGAGTCTGCGGGAAGCCGCTGGGAGACATGGCGGCGAGCCGCTTCCACGACGTCCTCCGCGGAGACTTGGCGGCCCAGCTCCCGCAATTCGTCCACAATCTGCATTGCCAGCTTCGGCCCGAGATCGGCTGTGACCAGATCGGCTTCCAGCTCGTCCCAGTCGATCTCCGCTTTGTTTGCGATCTTGTTGTAGAGGGATTTGAAGAAGCCAGCCATGGGAAAGAGGCGGCCTTCTAGCGGGCGGGAGGGGGGGCGGCAAGCGCGGTGCGGGACTGATCTGGAAAGCGGCGTGTTTTTGCAGTTGAATGTGGGAGCCGCTTGAGGATCAATCCTCGTGCCCCGCCGGTTGGCGCGGGCCTTTTAATTGCATGAGCCAAGGATATAGAGGACGGGGAGGTGGTGGTGGTCGCAGGTCTCGCGGCGGTCCGCGCGCGCGCAAGCTCGGCCCGGACGGCGAAGAGAAGTCCGTGGAGGTCGAAGGAACGATCTCCTCGGTTCTCGCCGGCACCCAGTTCCGCGTGCAACTGCAGAGCGGTCACGAGGTTCTCGCCCACATTTCGGGCAAGATGCGCAAGCGTTTCATCCGCCTCGTGGTGGGTGACAAGGTCAAGATGGAGATGTCGCCCTACGATGTTTCCAAGGCGCGGATCACCTACCGCCTCGGTTGATCCCGACAGATCTTTTGCGATGGAAGCCCGGCTCTTACGCCGGGCTTTCTTCTTCTAGCTCCTCCTCATCACCCTCCGGGGTGTGGGGGGCGGTGTGGAGTCGGCGCTCGATCTCGATCTCGCCGAGCAAGTAGGCCTGCCGCAGCACGAACTGGTTCATCTTCATCAGTTCCAGTACGGCCAGGAAGGTGACGATGACCTCGGCCTTGGTGGTGGCGGTCTCGAAGAGCGAGTCGAAACGAGCCGATTGTCCGGGCACGAAGCGGTAGAGCAGCATCTCGATCTTGTCCGCCACGGTGTAGCGGTCGTCCACGATATCGCCCAGATCGTGGGATTCCTCAAAGCGCTTGAGGACGTTCTGGAAGGCGCGGATCAGATCGAAGATGGAAACCTCCGCCAAGGAGACCGGCTCTTCCGGCAGCTCGGGCATCTCCGGCTGAAAAGCGAAGGAGCCTTCCTGCTCCACCTCTTTCAGGCTGAGGAAGCCGGCGGCATCCTTGAACTTCTTGTACTCGATCAGCTGGCGGATCAGTTCCCAGCGCGGGTCGTCTTCCTCGGCATCTTCCTCCGGCGGTTGATCCTGGCGGGGTAGCAGGGTCCGGCTTTTGAGATACATCAGATTTGCCGCCATGAGCACGAACTCGGCGGCGAGGTCGATGTTCAGCATCCGGAAGGTGTCGATGTACTCCAGATACTGCGCGGTGATGCGGGTGATGGAGATATTGTGGATGTCCACCTCGTCCTTCTTGATGAGATAGAGGAGCAGGTCGAGAGGGCCCTCGAAGATGTCCAGCCTGACCTTGTAATCCGATGCGTCCACGGGCGGACAGGTAGGGGAACGACCGGCGGGGAGCGAGGGCAAATTTGCTCTCGCTTCGAAGCGCTCCCTGCGATTGTAATTCCGCGCCCCCGAGGGCCCCCTTTGAACCATGGAGGTCGAGCAGACACAGTCCTTCAACCAGAAGCTGAGCCAGTGGATCGCGAGCCAGGGATTCTGGTTCCAACTCCGGCACTCCATGTCCGGCGGCGGAGGTTGGGCGATGACCATGAGCCATTTGGTCCGCCTCGGCTTCAAGATCCTGATCGCCTTGGTCGTGGCCAGCGGGGGATTCGGGATCTATCTGGTAAAACGGATTGGCTCGGAGCCTTTCATCAATTCGCTGAATGTGGGCTTGGAAGACGGACTCAAGGCCTCGGAGGCGAAGATTCTCGATTTCTCCCGCGTGCAAGGGGACGCCCAGATCCGCCGGATCGGGGCGGAAGGCGGGAAGGAGAGCTTTTTCCACAGCTTGGATGCCGGGAACGTGCGTTTCCGGATGGGTCTGCTTTCGGGTATGGCCGGGAGTTGGGACGCCGGGGCCCTGGTCGCCAAGTCGATGGATATCAACGTTAAGGCGGGTGCGGAGACTCCTGCCGAGGCGAAAGCGGCAGGTGCAGCCTTTTTCCAAGATTGGGCGGGTTTTCGTTTCTCCTCGGTCCATGTGGACGAGGCGACCGTGCGCTGGGGCTACTCCGCGCGCACTTGGGGGAAGATCGAGAAGAGCCAGATGACCGCCACGCGGTCGGGTGACGGCTGGCATCTGCTATTCTCCGGTGGAACCTTCTCGCAGAACTGGCTGAAGGGCCTCGAGATCGTCGAACTCAAGATGGAGTGCACACCGGGATCGGTGAGGGTTACGAAAGGCGAGTTCAAGGCGGGCAACGGCACGGTCGTGCTCAAAGATGTGCAGGTGAAGGGCGGAGACCGGCCCGCACTGAGCGGCACCGTGGAAGCCACCAAGGTGGCGCTTACTCATTTTATCCCGGAATCGGCGCAGGCCTTCGTGGAAGGCGTGGTATCGGGCGAGTTCCAGATCTCCGGCTCCACGAACTCGACCGACGGGGTCCAATTCGAAGGCGATGTCGCCTTGGACAATGCGAACATCATCAGCCTGCGCGAGCGCTTCCACTTGCTGAAGGCGCTCTCCGTGGTCGATCTCTACAACAGCTACCGGAAGGTGGATCTCAATCGCGGCGGCTTTCACCTCAAGACCGGCGGCGGGAAGATGGAACTCTCCCGCGTGGATGTGCGCTCGGAAGATCTCATGACCCTGCAGGGGCGCCTAAAGGCGACTGTCCCGGAAGAAGACACCCAGCCGCAGCCGCTGGGCAGCGGAGTCTTCTCCCAAATCCCGAACTCCGTGCAGAATGCGGAGGAGGACGGGAAGAAAGATTCCCTGACCTTGGAGAAGGCCGGCGCCGCCGCTGCGGAGAAGGATACCGAAGAGGCCATCTTCAAGCGCTTCGCCGATAGCGCCCGGAAGCGCGACAGTCTCCATCAGGTATCCGGACGGAGTGCCCAGACGATCCGCTATGACGGAGGCTTCCGGATCTCCATCCCGGGTGATGCCTTCGATTCGACCGAAGTGCTGCGCCAAACCTATCCGGTGGATCCGGGGAACGGCCGTATCGCTTTCGATGTGCCGGTGCAGGGCACGATCTATGAAGTGACCGGCCGTCAGGCGGATGAACTTCTCAATCTCGGGTCGAAGCGTTAGACGGCGCCCTTACTTCGCGCTCGCGAGACCGAGGCTTGAGTAGATCTCGCGCGTGGCCTTGCTCTTGTTGAGCGTGTAGAAGTGGATTCCGTCCACGCCTTGGTCCAGAAGTTCCGCGCATTGCTGGGCGGCATAGTGGATGCCTACTTTTTCGACCGCGGCAGGGTCGCCCTTGGCGCGATCCAGTGCCCGCAAGAGCTTCGCGGGGAAGCGCGCGCCGGCGGCGAGTTCCGCCATGCGGCCCATGCTCGAAAGCGAGGTCACCGGCATGATGCCCGCGATGATCGGTACCTCGATCCCGCGCAGGCGGCAGCGGTCGCGGTAGTCGAAGAAATCGTGATTGTCGAAGAAGAGCTGCGTGCAGATGTAATCCGCACCGGCATCGATCTTCGCCTTCATGTGATCCAGTTCTAACAGGCGGTTCGGAGTCGCCGGATGGCCCTCGGGGAAGCCGGCCACGCCGATGCCGAAGCCGCGCAAATCAGGATGGGCTCCCGACTCGTTGAACTTGCGGATGAACGCCACCAGATCCGCAGCGTGACGGAAGTCGCAGTCCGACCAATCGTAGTCCGGCCAGTCGCGGGGCGGATCGCCGCGCAGGGCGAGGATGTTGCAGACTCCTGCATCCGCGTAGCGTCGCAGGATCTCCGTGATCTCCTCCTCCTTGTGGCCCACGCAGGTCAAATGGGGAATGGGCGGGATCGAGGTGGACTCCTTGATGCGTACCACCAGGTCGTGGGTCATCTCCCGGGTGCTACCACCCGCACCGTAGGTCACGGAGACGAAAGAGGGATCGAAGGGTTCCAGATCCACGATCGTCCGGTACAGATCCTCCGCGCCCGCGGAGGTCTTCGGCGGGAAGAACTCGAAGGAGAAGGACGGGCGGCGATGGTTCAGGATATCGCGGATATGCATGCGCTTCGGATCGCGGGCAGCATGGCGCGGGGTACGCGCAAGTGGGGAGCAAAAAACCCGGCGGTGTCGCAACTTCCGCAGTTGCGGGGCGTTTCTCTCTCGCGGACCGCAGGGTTCCCGCTAATCTCCTCACCCGTTCCATGAAAGCTGCCCGATACTCCTGGATACTCCTCCTCGCCTTGGCCTCCGCCCGGGCGGAAGGGACGCCCCGCCCGGACGGGACGCCGGAGTCGGGAAAGAACAAACCCGCAGAGAAACAGGACGGCAAGTCGAAGGGCCCGCGTGGCGAGGGGAGGGAGGGGATGCGCCGGATGATGGAAATCTGGAAGAAGGCGGATACCGATGGGGATGGCTTCATCTCGCTCGCGGAATTTTCCGCGATGGAGCGCCCCAGCCGTCTGCCCGAGGAAAAGCGGGCGGAGATTTTCAAGCGGATCGACAAGAATTCCGACGGTCGGATCAGCATGGAGGAGATCCCGAAGAACGGTCCTCGCGGCATGCCTCATCTAGATCTCGAAAAGGCGGATGCCAACAAGGACAAGAAGATCGACTTCGAGGAGTTCAAGACCCTCGGCTTCGTCTCCCGGATGCCGGAGGACAAGCAGAAGACGATGTTCCAGCGGATGGATACCAACAACGACGGCTTCCTGACTCCCGAAGACCGGCCCAAGCGCGATGCCAGGGACGGACGCGAGGGGCGCGGCGGGCGTCGTCCAAACCTGCTGGACCTGGTGAAGGACCATGACAAGGACGGCAACGGCTCGCTCAGCTTCGAGGAGTTCCGCCAGATCCCTTGGATCTCGAAATCGGGTGAAGATGAGCAGGAAGACCGCTTTGAAGCCTTCGACAAGAACAAGGATCTCAAGATTGACGCAGCCGACGAGCCGCCGCCCGGGGAGAAACCCGGGAAAGGTGACAAGCCGGAGAAGCAGAAGCAGGGCAAGGAGAAGCCCGAAGCCTGAGGCGAAAGCCTTAGAAGTTCACTTCAAACCAGATGCCGGCGAAGAGCCGGTCGGTCTGCGGGCTGCTCTCCATCGGGATGGAAGTGCCTGCGAAGGGGGTCACCGCCACGCTGTCGTTGAAGGCGTAGGTGTAGCTCAGGCGGGCGTAGAGATCGTTCCAGCCATCGCTGCCGTAGTAATCGCTGGTGAAGCTGGTGCCCGCTTTCACAGCCACGAACGATGACTTGTTGATCGGCTTGGACCAGGAAGCTTCGAGGTTCCCATACCAACCACCATCGCCAGTGTCATAGGCGATGCCGGTGCCCAGATCCCAATCCTCGGTGAGGTGCCAGGTGAAGCTAGGATTCAGGTCGAAGCCGTCCTTGAAGAAAGAGTCCTGATAGTCGCGCCAAGTGGCGGCCAAGCCTGCGGTCCATTGCTTGGTATCGTAGCGAAGGTCGAGGAAGGCGGCGGCTTCCGAGAAATCCTCGTCGCCGGTGGCGGTGCCGTAGTTGCCGCCGAGGTTCAGCACCCATTCGTTGGAAAGGGCGATCTCCGCCTCGACCTGAACGTCGATCAGGTCGTCCGCCAGCTTGAAGCCGCGGTGGATGTATTCCGAGCGGTAGCCCGTAACGACCTCGATGCCGATCGGGGTCGTTTCCGATGGCGGATCCGCAAGGCAAGGGGTTGCGGCGAGGGCGAGAGCAGGGATGAGGCGGTTCACGGCGGCAAGCATGAGCCTGCCGCCGTGCGCCTGCAAGATCAGGGCGAAGTCTGGATGTCGGATTCGGCGAGGGTGGTGCGGAGCACTTCCTTGCGGAGGCTGCCACCCTTGCGCTCGCTCCACCAGAGCACCACCGGAGAGGCGATGAAGATAGAGGAGTAGGTGCCGATCACGAGACCGATCAGGATCATCACCGCGAAGTCCTTCAGGGCCGCGCCACCGAAGACCGCGATGATCGCCACGGTCACGATGGTCGTGAGCGAGGTCAGGATCGTGCGGGAGAGCGTGGCGTTGATAGCCTCGTTCATGAGCTCGCGGACTTCGCCTTCGCCGGTCTTCAGCGATTCACGGATACGGTCGAAGATAACGATGGTGTCGTTCACCGAGTAACCCGCGATCGTGAGAAGGGCACCGACGTGGATCAGCGAGAGCTCGCTGCCGAGCAGCACCACGATACCTGCGGAAAGCACCACGTCGTGAAGGAGGGCGACGAAGCCACCGAGGGCGAAGGAGAACTCGAAGCGGATGGTGATGTAAACCAAGATGCCGAATAGACCGAGCACGAGGGCGATCAGGGATTGCTTCAGGAAGTCTCCCCCGAGCGAGGCGGAGACACCTTGGACACTTTCGGTCACGGCCCACACTTCCTTGCCTTCCACGGTCTTCTTCTCGGCCAACACCGGGAAGGCACCGCGAAGGTGGCTGGAGATCTTTTCGGCATCACCTTCACCGCAGCGGATGGTGAGGAGCTCGCCCGTGATGGACTTCTCGAGCTGCACGGTCGGCAGCTTCGAGGTCTGCACCTGAGCGATGGACTTCTCGACGTCGTGCGGATCGAGGTGCTTGTCGTCAAGCTGATAGCGGAGCAAGGTGCCGCCGACGAAGTCGACGCCCAAGCTGCGCTCGCCACGGACAGCAACCGCTCCAATGCTGGCGGCGATCAGGATACCCGAGATGATGTAGGAGAGCTTCGTCTTCGAGAGGAAGTCCCAGCGGGTCTCCTTGATCAGGTCGAGGAAGGAAAGCTTCTTGAGGAGCTTCAGGTCGTTCGCCCAGCGGAACAGCACGCGGGTCACGAGGATCGCCGAGAACATCGAGGCGATCAGACCGATGGTGAGCGTGACCGCGAAGCCCTTGATGCTGCCGCTACCCATCCAGAAAAGGATCACGGCGGTGACGAGCGAGGTGATGTTCGAGTCGAAGATCGCGCTGAAGGCCTTTTCGTAGGCGGTGTTGATCGCCACCTTCAGGCTCTTGCCCGCGGCCATTTCCTCACGCAGGCGCTCGTAGATCAGCACGTTCGCATCCACCGCCATACCGATGGTGAGGATCATGCCCGCGATACCCGGTAGCGAGAAGGTGAAGCCGAACATCGCCATGCCGCCGAAGACCATCAGGCCGTTCACAGCCAGACCGAAGAGCGCGACCAGACCGGCGGTGCGGTAGTAGATGAGAACGAAGAGTGCCGTGATGCTGAGGCCCACGATACCGGACCACATGCCCTGCTTCACGACCGTGGCACCCAGGGTGGGGGAGATTTCGCTGTTCTCGATGATCCGGAGCGGGTTCTCCAGCGGGTTCTTCAGCGCGTTTGCGAGGCTGCGTGCCTCCTCCACGTTCTGCTGGCCGGTGATTTCGAACTGCTTGCCAAGCGGGACCGATTGAACGGTCGGGGAGGTGAGCACCTCACCGTCCAGCACCACGGCGATGCGGTCGCGGCCGGGCTGCATGTCCTTGGTCAGGTTGATCATCTTGTCCTCACCGGCGGATGTCAGGGTGATCGAGACGTTGATCTTGCCGGCCATCTGGTTCGGCCATGCTTCCTGCACGTCCTTGCCGGTCAGGGCGGAGCGGTTGCTGAGCAAGACATAGGAGGTGCGCTCCACTCCGTCTTCGCCCTTGTTGATTTCCTTGAAGGCGGTGTAGCCCGGGACGCGGGAAGCCTGCTGCTCCGGCGTGCCCAGGTTCATCTGGCGGTTGTAGATGCGCTCGGCGAGGGTGAGGCCCTCGGGTCCACCCGGTTGGCCGCCATCCAAGTTGACGCGCTTGAGTTCCAGCTTGGCCACCTTCTCAAGCGTGTCTCTCACGCCTTCGGCGTCTTCCGCGGCCACGCCGGGGATCTGGATCAAAATCTGGTCAGTGCCCTGCGTGACGATCTGGATTTCCGCGGTGCCGAGCGCATTGAGGCGCTTCTCGACGATGGCCTTGGCCTGTTCCACATCGTCGTGGGTGAGCGGGATCGGCTGTCCGGTGTTCTCGTCGATCTTCGGCTGGACCTGGAGGGTGTAGGAGAAACCGCCGATGAGATCGATACCGCCCTTCAAAGTCTCCTTCGGCGGATAGATCGCCAGCGTGCAGAGGCCGCAGAGGCCGATGATCAGCACGGTGCCGATGTTCCGCTTCCGGACTTCGAGGTCCGTGGCGAAGTACCAGAAAAAGAGGACCAGCAAGGCCAGCGCCGCGAGGAACAGCAGCATCGGGTCCTTCAGAAGGGAGGCCGCGAGAACGGTAGAAGGGAACATGACGGGAAATCTTGGGCGGGGTGAGGTGCGCGGAAGCCGCGCCTGCTTGGGTTACGCGGAGGCTGCGGACTGCTTCTTGATCACAGTGGCCACTGCGGGCTTGTCGAACTCGACCATGGTGCCTTCGGCAATCTTGAGGACGACGGTGCGCTCCTTCACGCTGTGGACGATCGCGTGGATGCCGGCGGTGGTGACGACTTCATCGCCTTTTTCCAGCGAGGAGATACGCTTTTCCAACTCCTTGCGCTGCCGCTGCTGCGGGCGAATGAGCAGGAAATAAAACATCACGACCATCAAAAGCAGCATGGGCATCGGCCCCTCGAGGAACGAGGGTTGACGCTGGGCGGCATCGCCCTGGGCGAGCATCAGGTGGAAAGGAAGCATCATTCGGATTTCGACTGGGTATAGCGGCGGATGAAGGACTCCTTGAATTCGAGGAACTTGCCTTCGCTGATGGCCTCCCGCGCATTGGCGACGAGGCGCAGGAAGAAATGCAGATTATGAAAGGAAAGCAACCGCAAAGCGAGGATTTCCCCGGCACGGAAAAGGTGCCGGATATAGGCTCTGGAGAAGCGTGCGACGTGCGGATGGGAGCTTTCGCAGAGGGGGCGCTCGTCCCGCTCGAAAATGAGGTTCTTGATATGGATCGGGCCATCAAGCGTGAAGGCCTGACCGTGACGGGCCACGCGGGTGGGCATCACGCAGTCGAACATATCCACCCCGCGGGCGATCATCTCGAGAATCTGAGGCGGGGTGCCGAGGCCCATGGCATAGCGGGGCTTGTCCTCCGGCAGGAACGGGACGCTGTGCTCCACGGCTCGCATCATCTCGACCTCCGGCTCGCCGACCGAGACGCCGCCGATCGCGTAGCCATCGAAGCCGAGATCGACGAGCTCGCGGGCGGAGCGCTCCCGCAGGTCGGCCCAGACCGAGCCCTGCACGATCCCGAAGTGGCGCTGGATACCGTCCCCGCTCCGTGGCTTGTTCGCTTCGGTCCAGTCCTTGCAACGCTTTGCCCAGCGGGTGGTTAGACCGAGCGATGTCTCCGCATACTTGCGCTCGCAAGGGTAGGGCGGGCACTCGTCGAAGAGCATCGCGATGTCCGATCCGAGCGCGGCCTGGATCTCCATGCTGAGCTCCGGCGTGAGCATCATGCGGCTACCGTCGAGGTGGTTCTGGAAGCGCACGCCCTCTTCGGTGATCTTGCGGAGCTTCGCCAGGGACCAGACCTGGAAGCCTCCGGAGTCCGTGAGCATCGGGCGATCCCAAGTGGCGAACTTGTGCAAGCCGCCGAGGTCCTTGATCAGCTCATGCCCGGGTCTCAGCCAGAGATGATAGGTATTCCCCAGGATGATCTGCGAGCCGAGCATCTCCAGCTCATCCGGATGCAGGGTCTTCACCGACCCTTGGGTGCCCACCGGCATGAAGATCGGCGTCTCGACGGTCCCGTGGGCCAAGGCCATGCGTCCGCGCCGGGCGGAGCAGGAAGGATCGCGCGCTAGAACTTCAAACATCGGGGCGCGCGGTTTAGGGGGAAAGACCTCGTTCCGCAAGCCAATCACTCAAGGGTTGGACCCGACGTACATGGAAAGGGCGCGAACTAGATTCCCCCCGGAGTCAAGGTTCGCGCCCTTTCTGGGTCAGCCCAGTGTTTCCGGCGGCGAATCTTTCGGATCGATCTCCCCCCAGAGGTCAAATCCATTGTAAGGGATACGCTGCACGGTCTGGCCTGTGCGCAGATGGTTGAGAGCCATCTGCACGGAGCAAGCCTGCCCAAAATATCAGGTTTTGGAAAGAATTAATTGAGCTTGAGCACCGCCATAAGGGGGTTGGATCGCTCAAAGTGCCGCATTTTCAGTTGTTTGGCGCAATCCAAGGGTGGGGAAATCAGGCCTTGATTGCCAGCGTCCGCGTGCCTTGTTAGGAACCGGGACATGAAATTGATCCGTTACGGCGAACCAGGACGAGAGGAACCCGGGATCATTCTCGACGATGGTCGCCGCCTGGACACGGGCGGGCAGTTCAATGACTACGACGAAGGCTTCTTTGCGCTCGGGGGATTGGAGGCCCTTCAAGCATGGGTAGAGGACGGTTGCCCGGATGCGGAAGAAATTCCGCCGGACGCTCGGCTCGGGCCTCCGGTCGATCGCCCTTCTAAGATCGTCTGCGTCGGCAAGAACTACCTCGAACATGCCAAGGAGTTTGGGGAAGGAATTCCGACCGAGCCAGTGCTTTTCATGAAGGCCTCCACTTGTTGGAGCGGTCCCTTCGATGACGTGATCAACCCGCAGGGCGCGACCAAGCTCGACTACGAGGTCGAGCTCGCTGTCGTCATCGGCAAGACGGCTACCAACGTAGCGGAGGAGCACTCTCTCGATCACGTGGCTGGCTATTCGGTCTTCTGCGACTACTCCGAGCGCGCTTGGCAAAAGGAACTGGGCGGGCAGTGGACGAAGGGCAAGAGCCATGACACCTTCGGTCCGATGGGGCCATGGCTGGTGCCCGCCTCCGCCGTGAAGGATCCGCAGGGCCTGCGCCTCTGGTGCAAGGTGAATAACGAGCTGCGCCAGAACGGCTGGACCGGCGACATGATGTTCGGCGTGCGCCACCTGATCTCCTACATCAGCCGCTTCATGACCCTGCTCCCGGGCGATGTGATCGCCACCGGCACCCCCTCCGGAGTGGGCATGGGGATGAAGCCGCCACGCTACCTGGCTCCCGGCGATTGCGTGGAGCTCGGAATCGAGGGAATTGGCGAGATGCGCCAACGGATTGTGGCTGCTTCCTGAAGTTTTCCGGCGGCTCGCTTCCCCTCACGACCGCAATCCGCACTTGCCGACTGCCGTCCCCGCGGATTACGCGGGGCGGGTCGCCCATCCCGAAACCAATCATCCGATGCCAATCGCACGCGCCCTGCTTTCCGTTTCCGACAAGTCCGGCCTGGCCGAGTTTGCCAAGCAGCTTCACGAGCAGGGGGTGGAACTCCTCTCGACCGGTGGCACCGCCAAGGCCCTGCGTGAAGCGGGTCTCCCGGTGATGGACGTTTCCGAATTCACCGGCGCTCCGGAACTTTTCGAAGGCCGGGTGAAGACGCTCCACCCGAAGGTCCACGGCGGCCTGCTGCATAAGCGCGATGACAAGGAGCACTTGGCCCAAGCCAAGGAGCACAACATCCCGCCGATCGATCTGGTGGTGGTGAATCTCTATCCCTTCGAGCAGACGGTCGCCCGTCCGGACGTGACGCTCGCGGATGCGATTGAGAACATCGATATCGGCGGCCCTTCCATGCTGCGCAGCGCGGCCAAGAACTACGCCAGCGTGACCGTGGTCACCGACCCGGCGGACTATGCGCGCGTGATCGAGGAGATGAAGGAGCACGGTGGCAACACGACCATCGGCTTCCGCGAGCAACTGGCCGTGAAGGTCTTCCTTCGCACCTCGCAGTATGATGCGGCGATCTCCAATTACCTCGGCCAGTGTGGCCAGGGCTCCCGCTCGAACTTCATCGTCAGCCTGCCACTGGAGATGGAACTCCGCTACGGTGACAACCCGCACCAGAAGTCCGCGCTCTATGGCGACTTCAAGAGCTGCTTCTCCCAACTGCAGGGTAAGGAGCTGAGCTACACCAACATTCTCGATATCGAAGCAGCCGCGGACCTGATCCTGGACTTCGTGCGCCCGACCATCGGTATCCTCAAGCACACCAACCCCTGTGGCGTCGGCCAAGATGACGACGATCTGCGCGTGGCTTGGCAAAAGGCCTTCGAGACCGACCGTCAGGCTCCCTTCGGTGGTGTGATCGTCTGCAACCGCCCGCTCACGGAAGGCGTGGCACGGATCATCTCCGAAATCTTCACTGACGTGATCATCGCTCCGGACTACGAACCGGAGGCCCGTGCGGTGCTTCAGAAAAAGAAGAACCTGCGGATCATGAAGATGAACGACGCCTATCTCGTGGCGAAGCGCGCTCCGGTGATCCGCTCCTGTCCGGGAGGCCTGATGGTCATGGATCGCGACCACACCGCGCTCGGTCTCGATAACCTTGAAGCCAAGGTGGTGACCAAGCGTCCGCCGACGGAGGAGGAAATGCGCGCCATGCGCTTTGCCTGGCGCGTGGTGAAGCACGTGAAGTCGAACGCCATCGTTTACGCCAAGTCCGACCGCACCCTCGGCATCGGAGCCGGCCAGATGAGCCGGGTCGATAGTTCGCGCATCGCGGTGTGGAAGGCGAAGGAAGCAGGGCTCGAGCTCAAAGGTTCGGTGATCGCTTCGGACGCCATGTTCCCCTTCGCGGATGGTCTTCAGGCCGCGATCGAAGCGGGTGCCACGGCTTGCATCCAGCCCGGCGGCTCGATGCGCGACGAGGAAGTCATCGCCGCCGCGGATGCCGCGGGTCTCGCGATGATCTTCACCGGTCACCGTCACTTCAGGCACTAGGATCCGCAGGCTGATCTCCCTGCTGCTAACTCCTCCGTCGCACCGGTCGGAGGAGAGATATACTTTCACTATCCATCTCACGTGATCACGGCATGTCCGTGGAGGTTGTGGGTGTTAGAGTGGGAGCGTGATCCTATTCGCCGCTTTCGCGATCGTGATCCTGATGGTGGCCACCAGCCTCGTCGGGGTTCTGGTCGGGCTGCGCCCGCGAAGATCAAAAGGTGAAGACGGAGAACTGTATGTGGCCAGGGATCTGAGGGATCTTGATCCTTTCGCCTACCGGGTCTTCCACGATCTTTATCTACCCCGGCCGGATGGGAGAGGGACGACCCAGGTCGACCACATCGTGGTGTCCCGTTTCGGCATCTTCGTGATCGAGACGAAGAACTATGCCGGTTGGATTTTCGGTGGTGCCCGTCAGAAGATGTGGACCCAATCGATCTTCGGCCGGAATACCCAGTTTCCGAACCCGCTGCACCAGAATCACCTGCACGTTCTGGCCTTGCAGGGTTTTCTGGGATTGCCGCTGCGAAACTTCCATTCGATCGTCTTTTTCTTGGATGGCGATTTCCGAACGGAGATGCCGGAGAATGTCTTGTGCAGCGACCTCTGCGGGTGGATCGGAGCGCGGCAGATGCCGCTGATGTCGGAGGAATTGCTCCGGGATACCGTGCGCAAAGTGGAGGAACTCGTGAGAGTGACCAACCGTGGCTCGGCCAAGGTTATCCATATGGAAGGGCTCAAGGCGATCCACTTGCCCGCGGAGCAGCCGATGGTCGTGCAACTGCACATCGCGGGAAATGGACAGGTGGTTCAGCCGCCGCCGCTTCCCCAGTCTCCTTGGGGACCTTCCCAGCAGAGAGGCGAGCTAGGGCTGGCTGTCGCGGAGCGTGCTCCGGTGTCGGCGGGATGATCCGATTCTCGGAGTTCCGGATTTTTTCAGTGCGACCGGCAGGGTGCGGCGTTATGGCAGCGCCATGCTTCTCGGGGTCAATATCGATCACGTCGCCACGCTGCGGCAGGCGCGCTACGCTCTGCTGCCGGATTCGCCGAATGCCGAGCCTTCGCCCTTGCAGGCAGCGCTCGATGCACAGGCGGGAGGGGCGGACTCCATCACGATCCACGTGCGGGCGGATCGCCGCCACATGCAGGACCGGGATGCCTTTGAAATCCGCCAAGGCTGTCCGCTGCCCCTAAACTTGGAAATGGGTGTGACAGCGGAGATGACGGAGCTTGCTCTCCAGTTGAAGCCGGAATTCGCCTGCTTGGTGCCGGAGACTCGCGAGGAGGTTACAACCGAGGGTGGTCTGGATGTTGCCGGCCGCTTGTCGGAGGTGAAGGCCTGCGTGGCCACGCTGCAGCAGAACGGTATTCGCGTGTCCCTCTTCATCGATCCGGACCTGCATCAGATCGAGGCTGCGGCGGCCACCGGGGCGGAGATGGTCGAGCTGCATACCGGTTGCTTTGCTAACGCGACAGGGGCGGCGCTTGAGTCCGAAATCGCCCGCCTGAAGGCGGGCGCGATCGCCGGTCAGGTGGCCGGGATCCAAGTAAACGCGGGGCACGGAATCAATTACCTGAACCTGCGTCTGCTGGATGCGGTCCCGCATCTCACCGAGCTGAACATCGGGCACAGCATCGTTTCGCGGGCCATGCGGGTGGGATTCACCCAGGCGGTGGCGGAAATGAAGGCGCTGATGGCCGTCTATCCGGAGTCCTAGATCTCCTCGGATTCGTAGATGGTCCGACCGGGGGCTGCTGCCAGCGCGCTTTCGAGCAGTCTCGCGGCTATTCGGGAGGCTTGGATCACCCGGTAGCGCCGCGGAACGAGCGGGCGGAGACCTTCGAGCAGGCTGACGGAGAATCTTTCCATCGGACGGGACTCGGAACGCAGTCCGCCGATCACGGAGGGCCGCAGGATGGTCAGGGAAGGGTAGCCGATAGCTTCAAGGTCGCGTTCGGTTTCTCCCTTGGTCCGGAGGTAGAAGCTGCTGGAGCTGGCTTTGGCCCCGATGGATGAAGTGAGGGCGTAGCTGCGTGCGCCCTGTTCCCGGCAGAACTTGGCGATGAGGAGGGGGAGTTCGTGGTCGACTTCGCGGAAGGCCGCCTGCGAGCCTGCTTTCCGGATCGTGGTGCCGAGCGCACAGATCACGGCATCCGCGCGCCACCAAGACTCGCCTCCGGTGAGGTGCTTCATTTCCGTCACGGGATTCTCAAAATGGGGGTGGGGGGCTAGGGCTCGACGGGTCGGAGCGATCACCCGGGACACCCGCGGATCCGCTAGGGCAAGCTTAAGAACTTCACTTCCGACAAGCCCTGTCGCTCCAGCTAGAAGGATAATCGCCATTGTGAATAATTCCGTGTTTTTTACTGCTAATATCTAAAAATCAAATGAATGAATATGTGAACAACTTGCGAACAAGTTCGATTCAATCAATCGATTCAATCGATCGATTGCGTCGTTTGAAGAGAAGCGTCTGACGGTAGCCTGCGGAGCGGGCCCAAGCAATGGCTTGGGGGAAATCGCGGGCGACTTCGGTGGGAGCGTGGGAGTCGGAGGAGATGACGAGAGGCACCCCTGCCTGATGCGCCAGTTTCAGGAAGCGGGGGTGGGGGTAGGCTTCGGCGCAGGGCTTGTGCCAGCCGGCTGTGTTCAGTTCGATGGCGCAGCCGGACGCGGCGATGGCGGCGATGGCGGGTTCGTAGAAGCGGTCGAGATCCCCGGCGGGCCGGTGGGAGAACTTCTTCACGAGGTCCGGATGGCCGAGGATGTCGAAGAGGCGGCTGCGGGCCATGTCGGCATAGGCCTCCCAGTAGAGGGTCCAGACTTGGTCGACATCGGACTCCGCCCAGCGGCCGAGCCATTTGGGATTATCGAAGTCCCAGGTGCCGAGGTAGTGGACCGAGCCGATCAGGTAGTCCCAAGGGTAGCGCCCGGAGAGTTCCTCGATCCAGGATTCGCAGCCGGGGAGCCAGTCACACTCCATGCCGGCGCGGATCGGAAGGGTGCCGGCGGCGGCGCGAGCGCGGTCGATCCACTCGAAATACTCCGGGAGCTCGGATTCGAGCATCCGCCAGTCATCGAAGGGCTCGGGGCGGGCCGGAGCGTGGTCGGAGATGCCGTACTCCGTGAGGCCCGCAGCGATGGCGGCGGCGACGTATTCTTCCGGGTTGCCGGTGGCGTGGCGGCAGAGCGGGGTGTGGGTGTGGTAGTCAGCAGGCACAACCGGGCGGGGTTTCGGGTTGCTTGATTTTCGTTAGGGATACTAGAGTGCGGGACACGCGCAAGCACCGCCGGGATTTCCGATGTCGACCAGCCCTTTTCCAGGTACCAATCCGTTCACCGAGTATCAGATCCAGAAGCTGCGGGCTCATCCGAAGCGTGTCGTTTTCACCGAGGGTGAAGACCTGCGGGTGCTGAGGGCGGCGCAGCGGCTGGTGGATGCGGAGGCGGCCGTGCCGGTCCTGCTCGGGAACCGCGATGCAATCCGCGGGCTGGCTGCCGAGAACGGCGTGAGCCTGAAATTCGTGAACGTGATCGAGCCGGCGAAGTCCTCGGATTTCGGGCTCTTCTGCCAACGCTTCGCCAAGGTGGAGCGCTACCGCAAGCTGAGCGCGGCGGACCCGGCGGACGTGGTCTCGCGCCCGCATTACTTCGGTGCGATGATGGTCCAGTATGGTCAGGCGGACGCCTTGGTGGGCGGCAACCAGACCCTGCCGGCATCGCTCTTCCGCGCCCTGCTTCACACCATCCAACCCCTTCCGACGGTGCCGAAGATGTTCGGCATGATGGTGCTGGTCGCCCCGCACCTGCAGCACTTCGGTGAGAACGGTATCCTTTTCCTGGCGGATTGCGGCCTGATCCCGCAGCCGAGCGTCGAGCAGCTCGCTGCCATCACGCTGGAAACGGGTAAGCTGGCGAAGCACTTCCTAGGCCGCGAGCCGCGGATCGCGCTGCTGAGTCACTCGACCAAGGGGTCCGCCGGAACCGAGGAGGCCCGCAAGATGGCGGCCGCCACCGCGCTGGCGGTGGAGAAGGCGAAAGAGGCCTATCTGGATTTCTCGATCATCGGTGAAGTGCAGGCGGACGTGGCGCTGGATCCGGCCGCGGCGGAGATCAAACTGCCGAACGCCGAGAAGCGGGAGGCCGCGGACGTGCTGGTCTTCCCGAACCTCGATGCCGCACACATTTCCCTGAAGCTGCTCCAGCACTGCGCCGGGGCAATCAACTACGGCCAGATCCTGGCCGGGCTGGCGCGGCCCTGCGCGCAGGTCCCGCGGACCGCGAGCGAGGAAACCATCTTCGGCACGGCGGCAGCGGTGGCCGTGGAGGCGATCAAGTATCACCAGCTCTACCCCGATGGCGAGGTGGAGGGGGCGACGCTCTGATCCCGGACGGATTTGCCATGAGCCGTTTCCCTGCGAAATCGGCCTGCCGGGACCGGATGGCGAAATTGCCATGAGCGGGGTTCACCTCATCCCTGCATCGAAGGAATCGTGCGGGATGCCCGGTGGCATGAAACGCGCTTGAACCCGCCCCCGCTGCCCATCATGTTCCCGCCCCCCGGCCCGGGGGGCCTTTCCGCTTCAATGTCCTCTTTTATCCAGATCCCCGAAGACGCACCCTTTTCCGCCGAACAGCGCGTTTGGCTCGGACAATTCCTTTCCAATCTTCTGGCTGGCGCCGCCACCTCCGCTGCTGCGGCTCCGGCAGGCCCGGCGGTCCCGGTGACCATCATCTGGGGTTCCCAGACCGGAAATTCGGAAGGTCTGGCCAAGAAACTGGTGAAGACGCTGAAGAAGGGGAACTTCGAGCCGGAAGTCTTCGACATGGGCGCCTACGACCGCGCCCGCCTGCCGCAGGAGAAGCACCTGCTGGTGATCACTTCCACCTACGGCGACGGCGAACCGCCGGACAATGCGGCGGAACTCTACAACTGGATCCTCAGCGATGCGGCGCCGCGCTTGGAAGGCGTGCAGTTCTCGGTGCTGGCGCTGGGCGACACCAACTACCCGGACTTCTGCAAGTGCGGGATCGATTTCGACACCCGCCTCGAACAGCTCGGCGCGAGCCGGATCTTCCAGCGCGTCGATAGCGACGTTGATTACGACGGTCCCTTCAAGCAGTGGTCGGAAGGTATCTTCTCGGTGCTGGCTCCGGCCGGTGCGCCGTCCTCGAACGGGGCGGCTGCGGTCGAGCAAGTGGAGACCGGCTTCTCGAAGAAGAACCCGTTCCCCTCGGCGATCGTTACCAACTACAATCTGAACGGGGAAGGAGAGAAGCAGACGCATCACATCGCGCTCTCGCTCGATGGCTCCGGGCTGGAATACGAAGTGGGCGATGCACTCGGTGTCTTTCCAGAGAATCCGGCGAGCGTGGTGGACGAGATCCTGGCGGCGCTGCCCTTCAACACGAAGACCAGCGTGCCGCTGCCGGACGGTGGCGAGGCCGACCTGCGCGAGGCCCTGATCCGCAACTACGACATCGGCAACCTGAACAAGTCTCTGATCCAGAAGTGGCAGGCCAAGAGCGGCTCGCCCTTCCTGCGCTCCCTGGTGCAGGCGGATGACAAGAAGTCCTGGGATGACTTCTGCTGGGGTCGCGACCTGATCGACCTGGTGGTGGATCACCCTGCCGACTTCACCGATGCGGAAGACTTCGTGGGCGTGCTGAAGAAGCTCCAACCGCGTCTCTACTCGATCGCCTCGAGCCCGAAGGCTCATCCGGGCGAGGTGCATCTCTGCGTCGGGATCGTCCGCTACAACACCTACGGCCGCAAGCGCGGCGGGATTTGTTCGACCTTCCTTTCCGATCGCGCGGAAGGCCTGAAGCCGGGCGTGTTTGTGCACGTGAACAAGGCTTTCCGCCTGCCGGAGAATGGCGACACGCCGGTGATCATGGTCGGCCCGGGCACCGGGATCGCGCCCTTCCGCGCCTTCCTCGAGGAACGTAAGATCAGCGGGGCCAAGGGCGGCAACTGGCTCTTCTTCGGCAATCCCTACAGCGCGACCGACTATCTCTACGGTGAAGAGCTGGCCGCCTTCCAGAAGGAGGGCTACCTGCAGCGCCTCGACCTCGCCTGGTCCCGCGACCAGAAGGAGAAGGTGTATGTGCAGAACCTGATGATCCAGCAGGGCGCAGAGCTCTGGAAGTGGTTCCAGGATGGCGCGGCCTTCTACGTCTGCGGCGATGCCTCGCGCATGGCGAAGGATGTGGATGCGGCGCTGCACACGATCGCGGAGGAGCACGGCGGCCTGTCGAAGGACGATGCCGCGGCCTTCGTGAACCAACTCAAGAAGGACAAGCGCTACCTGCGCGACGTTTACTGACGCTTGAAGGTTGAAGCAGGGCTGCGAATCCGCTTGCCGGAGACCCCGCACTCTGTTTCATTCCCGCCCGTTCCGCAAGGAGACGCCGCTGTAGCTCAGGGGTAGAGCAGCTCATTCGTAATGAGCAGGTCGTCGGTTCAAATCCGACCAGCGGCTCCAGCTTAGTGCTGATCTTTAATCCCTTGCGATTGTGATCCCGAAATGTTCCGGGCAGAACATTCGGATACGCTTTCGCGTCATCTTCCGTCATGGCCTCCCAATAGTGGTCCCTGATCACGTTCGGGGCTGTTGTCCATCTCCAGCGACACCGCGGCGATGTTCTTGATTTCCGCGACCCGCACGCTCCCGAAGAGGTGGCGCAGGCAATTCGGTGGCCAGCCTTCTTCCCGATGGAAGAGATCGTCCATCAGCTTGCCCAAGCGGGCCGTCTCTTCGGTGTATGGCGGCTCCGGAAGGCGAATGGCGCTGGCTGTGCATCACCTTCACATCCTCGATCCTCATGGCGTCCTTCGTGACCGTGATCGTGAAGAGCCCGATCGAGACGATGAAGGTGACGGTGGGCCGCGCCGGCGTGGCGATCATGCTCGGCACGCTCGGCACCCGAGAGCTGGTGATCCGCTGGGGCATCGACGCCTTCCACGGTGATGCGATCCGGCTCGCAGGCTGGGCCGCGGGAATGACCGCCATCGGCATGACGGTGGGTTATCCGCTGCTGCTGCTGCTCAACACGAAGGGGAAGGACCTCGCCCGCTTCGTCATGGCGAAAATCCAGACGAAGGTGGAGTGAACTATTCGGGATTTCCGAAGGGGTGGCGCGGGAGATGGAAAAGAAATGACCCCGGAACCGGCAAGCCGGGCGGGGTCTGTGTGGAGGGGAGGAGTATCGCCGATTCGGTTTGGCGACCGCCTGACCGGTAATGCCGGTCGAGGATCGCGCAAGGCGATTTTGTGGCGCGGGAGATGGAGAGAAGGTGATGGCCGATTTTGTCGGTGAGCGCCTAAGGCAGGGGACTACTGCAGGAACATTTCGGGGGTCTTCGGAGGAAATCGATCATTTCGGAATCGTGGAACTCGACGTCTTCAAGGCGGAAACCGATAGGGTAACATCGGCCTTCGGATAAAGCTGCAACGGATGTTGCGAAGACGGTTTGCCCTTTGGTGGCGCAGGCAAATAGGCTAACATAATTGCCTCTAAAGTCCTTAACTGTAATGTTTAATGAAATCATGATGTGGATTCTCTCAGATCTCCACATAGCCCTCAGCCTCTTTAACCGTTGCGATGGCGGGAAGCTACTCAGCTCTAGCACCCCTTCAAGGGATGAACATCACCCGAATTCTTAAAGGGTTTCAGAAACGCGAACAGCCGCTCGGGGGAGCGGCTGTCCGGCGCTGATCAACAGCGCTACCCGGGGGTGAAGCTAGGGTTACTTCGCGGGCATCGCGACGCCATCGATCCAATGGATCACGCCATTGCTTGCCGTCACATCCGTCTTGATGACTTTCTGGCCGCCATAGGTGACAACGCCATCTTTCACGACGACCTTTGCCGATTCGCCGGCGGCGGTGCTGGCATCCATCGTTTTCACGTCAGCAGCCATGACCTTCCCTGGCACAACGTGGAACTTCAGGATCTTTTGCAGCTTGGCCTTGTTCTCAGGCTTCATGAGATCATCCACAGTGCCTTCTGGCAGCTTGTCGAAGGCCTCATTCGTGGGCGCGAAGACGGTGAACGGGCCTTCGCCCGAAAGGGTATCCACGAGGTCGGCGGCCTTCACGGCTGCGACCAACGTCGTGAAGTTGTTCATCCCCGATGCGGTCTCGACGATGTTCATTTTCGTACCGGCAGTTTCCTTTTTGTCCATTTCTGGTCCCTTCCTGCCTTGATTCTGGGCGAGAAGCGGAGTGGCACTTGAGAAGGCGAGAGCCGATACGGCGAGGGTGGTAAGAAGGTTCTTCATGGATTTACAAGTATTGGTTTAGTCACCCGAATCGGGCGACTCTCCAACCTATGAGAGCAGAGATGCGGTGCAAAAAACCCATGAAGCTAAATCGGTATAGAGGCATGCGGGATGAGTGCGAAGACCGCCCAAGGGTTGAAACCAAGTCAGAATCTGACGTTCCACAACGCGCTCTCTGCGCAATTTTAGGGAGCCATGAATGATTCAAAAACGTATGCTCCCCTAGGCATGCTTCGCGATGCCATTCGTGATCACAAGGTGATCAGCTTCTCCGCTGGATCGTGATAGGCCGGATCTCGTCCGGCCCTCTGGCGGGGAATGGAGAGAATTCCGCTACTATGACCTTCGTGGTTTACAAATCGAGCGAGAGGTATTCGAACCGCATCATCTTCCGTATGCCGTCCGTACGCACCTATTGGACGAGCTGGGGGCCATCCGGTGAGTTGAGGCCGATGGCCTTGCTGCCGTGTTTCGCCATTTCGATCCGTTCGATGCGGATAATCTCTTTGGCGGACATGGATCCTGAGAGGGTTCGAATGATGGACCACTGGAACTTGTGAGCGTCCAAGCCGATGAGGAGCTTGTTCCCGCCGTGGCCGGTGAGAGCGTAGTTGCTCCAGCGTCCCCAAATGCCATCGATGCCATAAGCGGCGCCGATATAGATTTTTCCACTGTCGTGATCGACGATCCGGTAGATGCCGGCGCTCGCGGAGAGGGCGGTCTTCCAGTCCCGGTGTAGTCTGGGATTGGAGATGATGGTCTTGAGCTGGCTCCAGTTCAGAAGGATGTCTTGGTAGCCGGGGAAGGGGATTTCTTCGCCGGGAGGTAGCAGTTCATGGACGGCGAGGTCTTTGGTCTGGAACCAGCCACGGGTGCTGACCCATTGGACGATGAGGCGATTGCGGAAGCCTCGGAACTCCGGCAGTTCGTTGAGGTCATACCAAATGCGCGGTTTGCCGTCGGCATGGGCTCGGACGAGATAGTCCGGCATGCCATCGAAGTCCGTTGCTTGGAAAGGGCGTGAGCCGACAACTTCATAGGCCCCGTGGAAGACCGCTTGATTGCCCTCTATCCCGATGAAGGACAGAATCACCTCACACTTGTGGAAAGGTTTGGTGTCGGGAGCTTGTTCCGCTTGGTAGATCTCGAAGACACCGTCGGCGATGATTTGCCGGATCGAGCGTCCCAGATGGCTGCTATGACGGACGAGCTTGATTTGATCGGGCTGTGTCCGAAGACCGGCGGCGACGAGGAGTTGTTTTACCGAGAGCATCGTGGTGGGATCCTTTGACAGGTGAGGGTAGCATCTCCGGACGCCAAGGGTTGGTTCAAGACCCCACTGTGAGTTGCTGCCTCCTCGTGCCCCTCCAGGGCACCAAGGATTTAAGGACGTCGACCCAGGGTTGATCTTACTTTGAAAGCGCGGACACGGTTTCGGGGGTTAGCTGTGGTTGAGGGATTGTTCGTATTCCACGGGCGATTGATAGCCCAGCGAGCTGTGGAGGCGCACCGGGTTGTAAAAGGTTTCGAT